>NZ_NCVC01000016.1:0-298813 GCF_002096735.1 Streptococcus mitis
ACGAATTAAGGTAAAACTAAAAGGACTTAGCCCTGTACAATACAGAACTAAATCCTTTGCTTAAATTAATTGTCTAACTTTTTGGGGTCAGTACAAAATGTATCTGCTTCTTTTTTGATGTTTTCGAATCGATGAAAACAACTTAACCAATAAGCAAAATCGGCCGTTACAGTTTTTGTTACCTTGTTTTAAAAAATTGGTTGACAATAATTACTCTACGAGTATAATAGTTACTATACATCAGAAAAGAGGTTAACTATTTTGAAAAAAGCTCATATTTATGCTATCCCTGCTATTGGAGCTGCTCTCATTGCTGTTTTGGCACAAATCAGTCTTCCAATTGGACCTGTTCCCTTCACTCTGCAAAACTTTGCAATCGGCTTGATTGCAACTGTCTTTAGACCAAGAGAGGCTGTACTTTCTGTTGGACTCTATCTTCTTCTAGGTGCTATCGGTCTTCCTGTTTTTGCAGGAGGTGGAGCTGGTTTTCAGGCTTTAGTTGGTCCTACTGCAGGCTATCTTTGGTTTTATCTTGTTTATTCTGGACTTACATCCTCTCTAACCAACAGCAAGAGTAGTGTTGTCAAGATTTTTCTTGCAAACCTCTTGGGTGATGCCCTTGTCTTTGTCGGCGGGATTCTCAGCTTACATTTTCTTGCTGGAATGGCATTTGAAAAAGCTCTTGTTGTGGGGGTCATTCCCTTTATCATTCCAGACCTTGGTAAAATTATTGCTATTAGTTTTATTAGCCGTCCATTACTTCAACGCCTTAAAAATCAAGCTTACTTTGCTAACTAAAAAAGGATATCGAGTTGTCATGACTCAATATCCTTTTCATTCATTTTGACAACTTAGTTGCCTTTAAAGGCATCCACCATCGTTTGAAATTCTTCATTTGAGAGAGTGATCCCTTTACCCATTTTAGTATGGTCTGGACTCCAAGCACGAATATCAAACTTTGCAGGGGCTCCATTAAAGCTCACACGGTTGATTTCCTTGGTCCAACCTTTTTCGTTTTCAGAAAGAGTCAACAAGTGCTCTTCGATTTCAAATGTAAATTCTGCCATTTTCTTCTCCTTTTTTTGCTTTCATTTGATTATTCGTAAAATCTTGTAGATTTTAGGAAAATTTTATATAATATTGATATAAAAGAAGGGAGGCCAATATGAGACATAAATTCCAGCAAGTTCTAGATAAAATACATGACTTTTTAAATGGACATGAAGAACCAGACCATACTGAAAGCAACTCCCTTACAGCCACTATTGAAGAGGCTATCCAGAAACAAACTGCTGTTCACCTTATCTTGTCTGAGACAAGTTTTACAGGTGACATCATCAAATACGATCAGCAACGCCAGCAAATTATCGTGAAAAATTTTGCTAAAAATGTGACCCGTATTATCCGCATAAGCGATATTCAACGCCTACGATTTGTCCCTTCAACTGTCCAAACAGCCCAAAAAAATAGATTTAAGAAAGAGTGAGATGTAGTTGCTTCATCCCACTCTTTTTTCTTAGCAAATTTGTTCAAAATGTAAATGAACCGCGATATGATCTCCATAACCACTTCTTTCCAAGTCACGTTGTAGACGATAGGAAATGTAGTGTTCTGCTATGGTAATGTAACCTGCACCCAGTAAACGATGTTCAACCATAGACTGAATCATGCTGATGGTAGCACGTTCCACCTTGGCCTCTTCCAAATCCAAAACCACTTTCTTAGTGACTTGTGCAAGGTTTTGACGCAAATCATCTGTCAATACATAGACAGTCTGGGCTGCCTTTAAGATAGCTTGGTAAATCTTATCTGGATTAAATTCAGCAATTTCACCATCACGTTTGATTACTTGCATAGGTATCTCCTTTATTCTTTGTTTTCTTTAATTTCTGCCAGCATTTTTTCTTCTTCTGCTGTCAGTTGATAATGTTCAAGCAAATCCGGTCTGCGCTCGTAGGTTTTCTTTAAACTCTCATACAGGCGCCACTGACGAATCTTTTCATGGTGTCCACTCATCAGTACATCTGGCACGACCATCCCTCGATAATCGTAGGGGCGTGTGTACTGAGGGTATTCGAGAAGGCCTGAAGAAAAACTATCATCTTGGTGGCTAGACTCCTTGCCAATCACTTCTGGAATCAGGCGAACCGTCGCATCAATCATGGTCATGGCTGCCAACTCTCCACCAGTCAAGACATAGTCCCCCAGGGAAATCTCATCTGTCACCAAGGTCTTAATACGCTCATCATAACCCTCATAGTGCCCACAGATAAAGATTAACTCTTCCTCTTGAGCCAAATCCTCAGCATAGGCCTGATCAAACTGCTTTCCAGCTGGATCGAGGAGAATAACGCGCGGATTTTTCTTTTCAATAGCATCAAAGGCATCGAAAATGGGTTGGGCTCGGAGCAACATCCCCTGACCGCCTCCGTAGGGCTCATCGTCTACATGGCGGGCCTTTTCAGCATTTTCTCGAAAATTATGATACTGGATATCCAAGAGCCCTTTTTCTCGAGCCTTTCCAACAATTGAGTGTTCCAGTGGAGAAAACATTTCTGGAAAGAGGGTTAAAATATCAATCTTCATCGTCTAACCCTTCTAAGATTTCCACATCGACCCGTTTATTTGGAATATCAACATTGAGAACCACTGGTGGGATATAAGGCAATAATAAATCACGCTTGCCTTTTCGCTTGACCACCCAGACATCGTTGGCACCTGGTTGCAGGATTTCCTTGATGGTTCCAATCAAGTTATCACCCTCATAGACTTCCAAACCGATAATCTCGTGATAATAAAATTCACCATCGTCTAGGTCATTCAAATCTTCCTCAGCAACCTTGAGACTGTATCCCTTGTACTTTTCAATAGCATTGATATGGTACATGTCTTTGAATTTAATAATGTCAAAGTTCTTCTGTTTACGGTGGCTAGCAATGGTCACTGTTTGAACAAACTGATCTTTTTCATCAAACAAAGCCAGCTCAGCCCCTTTTTTAAACCGTTCTTCTGCAAAATCCGTCACAGACAAGACTCGCATCTCACCCTGCAACCCCTGCGTATTGACGATTTTCCCAACATTAAAGTAGTTCATCTTGTCTCCTGTACTCTATTTCTTTCCATCTTATTCGGACAATTCTCGAATAATAGTCACAATTTTTTCTGATTCTGACCATTGTAAATAATGGTGATTCCCTCCTAAAATGAGTTTAGTATTGGAAGTCCAATATTCTGATTCTCTGTACTCTTTTTCTCTATAAGGCTGACAAAAAATAAATACAGGGATATAAGATTCTATAAATACATTCTCAAAATCTTCTTCAGTAATCTCTCCAGATATCTGAAATCCTGTATATTGATTTTCCAACTCTGAGCCTTTTTCTTGCATTATTTCCCAGATTTCTTTATTAATTTCAGGGCTAAATGTGGCTTGAGTTAAGTTCTTAAAATAAAGTTCAGGACCATACTCGTCAATCAGCCTCATCTGCTCTTCCATTTCTGGATAAGGATTTTCTGAAAAATCAGCAAACATGACTTTTTTAGTTGTCGGTTCCATTGCTACTAAAGCCTGACACTTAATTGGTTTCTTGAGCAATTTACAAGCTAAAATTCCACTCAAACTATGTACACAAAGTATATATTCAGAAATCCCTAATTCTTCAAGTACTTCATAAACCACATCTGCAAGATTATCTAGATTTTTTCCAGCTTGGTCATGAATCGGACTCCTACCTGTGTTCGGAAAATCAATTGTCAAATAACCAATTGTGGGAGGAAGTTTTTCAAGTATAAGTGAAAAATTGTCATAACTTGGTAGCAAACCTGCGCCACTTAAACAAACTAGCATTTTCTTTTGCTTTTGATAAGTAACAGAGAGACTACCAATTTCTGTAGATACTTCAATCCTTTTCATAAAGAAATCCACTCATTCTGTATAATGAATTATAAAAAATCCTTATCCTTTATTTTATCACGTTCCAGTGATTTTCACAAGTTGGAGAAAAAGTATGTCAACTCTCGAATTCCTTCAAAAATCCTTCCAAATCACGTTCATGTTGGTACTTAATGGCTGCAGTTTTGTCTTTCTCAAAAATGGTTTTAGTGAGATCAATATGATTAATAGCTGCGATAGCGACGGTGTAGTGAATGATATCAGCCAGTTCTTTTGCTAGTTCCTCGTTAGAATCTTGAACGCCCTCTTTTCTACCAGAGCGACCATTCAAAACCTCAGCTACTTCTCCGACTTCCTCCACTAACTTCATAAAGAGACCTTCCTCAGTCCGAGACTGCTGGTAATGTTCCAGTAGGTAGTCTTGTAATTGTCTAAACGTTAAATCCTTCATATCCTGCTCCTTGCAAAAAAAGCGAGACATCTGTCCCGCTTTTTTATTTTTCATCGATAACGATTCTTACTTTTTTGTCTTCAGTTGGGACAGAGTAGACAATCGTTCTTATCGCTGAGATAGTGCGACCCTTACGACCGATAACACGACCGACATCGCTTTGGTCAAGATCCAAATGATATTCCAAAAATTCTGGTGTATCTTCAATCTTGATAGTTAAGGCATCTGGTTGTGAAATCAAGGGTTTCACAATCGCAATAATGAGATTTTCAATCGTATCCATCTGTCAACCTACTTTAAACTTATTTTGAGAATTTAGAATCGTGGAATTTTTTCAATACGCCTTCTTTTGAAAGGATGTTACGAACTGTATCTGAAGGTTGAGCTCCATCAGCCAACCATGCAAGAACGCGGTCTTCTTTCAAAGTTACTTGGTTTTCAGCAACAAGTGGGTTGTATGTTCCAACTGTTTCGATGAAACGTCCGTCACGTGGTGAACGTGAATCTGCTACGTTGATACGGTAGAAAGGTTTTTTCTTAGAACCCATACGAGTCAAACGGATTTTAACTGCCATTTTTAAAGTCTCTTTTCTTATTTTTTATTTCGGTGAAATAGCTGAGCTATTTAGCACATGTTCTATTATAGCAGATTTCTAACAGGTGTCAAGAAAAAAACTTGACAGACTATAAAATTTTTAAACCATTTAGAAATTTGTTAGAAGTAGGAAATAAATGTTTGAAAGAGGCTATCCGTGAATAGTATTTTAGAAATATTTTTTAAAGAACACCAAGTCAAACCCTACATCTCTCCTGAACGTGATTTGGATGCTTGGCTCCTAAATCCTAAGCCCGTTCCCAAACGAAACATGGAATTATTAACAGATGATTTACTAGCAGGAGATATCATTTTACTATGGAGAATCCAGTTTGGTACTTTTACCACCGAAACCTGGTTTTAAAAACTCCCATTCAAATATGATTCAAAATTCGCTTAAAATCATAAAAAAACACCCAATGGTTTGAACCATAAAGTATTGTAAATACTGTTTTGTAGCTAGTTCTTAACCTTTAGAGAACTGGCTAGCTTTACGAACTTTCTTAAGACCTGGTTTGGAAAGTATGAGTTTCAGTTGGACTAAAAATAGCGTAATATCAAGGTTTTTATGAACGATATTTACTGATTGATTTCATAAAATTTGAATCAATATTTCTTAAATAGGGGAATAGTTCGGTTCTGTAAGTATTAATATAATACACCTACAAAGCTTATTATATCAGATTTTCCCCAGTTTTAGAAAAATAGGTAGAGAAAAAAAACAACATCTGGATTTTCCAAAAAATCTTGACAAAGTCCTCATATAACCGTTTCTGCATTTTATTATATCATTTTTGACTTAGAAAATAATATATAATAGAAGATGATTCGTCTTTTTAAACGGACTTATCAAAAACTGGAATTCTATCAATATTTTGGACACATTTTGGGAGGAAAATTTGAAGGCTAGCGCCCTTCGGTTGCTGGACCCCTTCTACGACCAATTCTCTGTACTCTACAGGGGACTGGTCATTCAATTTTTGTTGAATTCTAGTTTCATTATAAAATATGATGTAATTTTTGACAATATCTGTTATACTATCTCCAGTTATGTTTCTTCACTTATGGAGATAGAAGGTTTCAGACTTTAGGACGGAATGAAACCATTCGATACAGGCATTATCTGCTGGTGTTCCCTTACGGGACATGGAGCGGGTGATGCCTTTTTCTACACAAGCCTGATAGTAAGCTTTTGAGGTGTAAACCGATCCCTGATCACTGTGTAAGATCGCTCCTTGAGGTAATTCCAATTGATGGAGCGTGTCCAACACAAAGTCCGTATCCTGACAATCTGAGATGGTATAAGCCACAATCTCACGATTATAAAGATCCATGATGGAGGACAAGTATAGCTTACATTTACCTAAGTATAAATAAGTAATATCTGTGACAAGCTTCTCCATAGGCTTGTCTGCTTGAAAATCACGATCCAGCTTATTGTCTGTTACATGGTAAGGCTTCCCTAATTTAGGTTCCTTCTTGGGACGGGCACGGCAAAGGTAGCTCTTTTCCTTCATGATACGATAGACCTTCTTGCGATTAACGACGAGGTTATAAACTTTCTTTAGTAAGCGAGTGATGGTTCGATAGCCGTAAATAAAGTGATTTTCTATACAGAGTTGTTCGATTTTATCTGCTATTTCGCCTCTTTTCTGAGAATTCTTACACTCCTGTTTCCAGCGATAAAAGGTGGAGCGTTTGACGCCGAAACATTCTAAAATAATAGATACAGGGAACGTTTTCTTATACTCTTCTACTAGCTTGATAAGACTTACTTTGTCGATTCTCTTATCAAGCTCTGATACTTTTTTAGTAATTCTACCTGCAATCGTAACTGTTCCACTTCAGATAACTGTTTCATCCCATTACCATAAGTATATTGTTTCCCCACGGGTTGGTGGAAACGGTACAATTCATCATTCTGATACCATCGCTACCAGGTCTTGGCCTGACTAGCATTTTTGATGCTGAGGGTATCCATGATAACTTTATTTGATTTGCCTGCCTTCTTCATTTCGATACAGGCTAGCTTAGTTTCTACTGAATATGCTTTTTGACCATAACAAAACACCCCTGTTTCTAGTTTACCACAACAGGAGTGTTTTCTTGTGTCTCATTTTATGGGTGCAGTGCCGACCCTAGGGATTCTTTCGTTCTCATATATACGTCATTAGTATAGGCTAATTTGATTTAAATTGCAAGAGAAATAACATTTTACATAAAAATCGGTGGGTATTTTACAATTTTTGCATATAATAGAGCTAAAAAGCAACTGGTTTTAAGAATTCTTATCTAAAACATTCGAAAATTCCCCTTAACCGTAGCGGAAAGTTGTTTTCTTTTCCCTGTTATAATATACTATTACTAACATTAGATGAAAAGGTGACTCTATGACTATAAATCAACTGCTTCAAAAGCTGGAGCCTACTAGCCCTATCCTTCAAGCTAACTTTGGAATTGAACGCGAAAGTCTTCGTGTCGATAGACAGGGAAAATTAGCACATACGCCTCACCCTTCCTGCCTAGGAGCTCGAAGTTTCCACCCTTATATTCAAACAGATTTTTGTGAGTTTCAGATGGAACTCATCACACCAGTTGCTAAATCTACCACTGAGGCTCGTCGATTTCTTGGAGCCATTACCGATGTAGCTGGACGTTCCATCAGTAAAGATGAACTTCTCTGGCCCTTGTCCATGCCTCCTCGTATCAACGCCCAAGAAATCCAAGTTGCCCAACTGGAAAATGAATTTGAACGCCATTATCGTAACTACCTAGCCGAAAAATACGGAACTAAACTACAAGCTATCTCAGGTATCCACTATAATATGGAACTAGGGAAAGATTTGGTTGAAGCCCTATTCCAAGAAAGTGACCAGATTGATATAATTGCTTTCAAAAACGCCCTCTATCTCAAGCTGGCTCAGAACTATTTGCGCTATCGTTGGGTGATTACCTATCTCTTTGGTGCTGCACCTGTTGCTGAGCAAGGCTTCTTCGACCAAGAAGTGCCAGAACTCGTGCGTTCCTTCCGAAACAGCGACCATGGTTATGTCAATAAGGAAGAAATACAAGTATCTTTTGCAAGCCTAGAAGACTATGTCTCTGCCATCGAAAACTATATCGAACAAGGTGATTTGATTGCGGAAAAGGAATTTTACTCGGCTGTTCGTTTCCGTGGACAAAAGGTTAATCGCTCCTTCCTTGACAAGGGAATCACCTACCTAGAATTCCGTAACTTCGACCTCAACCCCTTTGAGCGTATCGGTATTAGCCAAACTACCATGGATACCGTACACCTACTCCTTCTAGCCTTCCTCTGGCTGGATACCCCTGAAAATGTTGATCAGGCTCTGGCTCAAGGTCACGCGCTGAATGAAAAAATTGCCCTCTCTCATCCTTTAGAACCTCTACCTTCTGAAGCTGAAACTCAGAACATTACGACAGCTCTAGACCAACTGGTGCAACATTTTGGGCTTGGTGACTATCATCGAGGTCTGGTCAAACAAGTTAAAGATGCCTTTTCAGATTCCAGTCAGACACTAGCTGCTCAACTTCTTCCTCATATCAAAGACAAGTCCCTTTCTGACTTTGCCCTTGACAAGGCGCTTGCCTATCATGATTACGACTGGACTGCCCACTATGCCCTTAAGGGTTATGAGGAGATGGAACTTTCTACCCAGATGCTGCTCTTTGATGCCATTCAAAAAGGGCTTCATTTTGAAATCCTAGATGAGCAGGATCAATTCCTTAAACTCTGGCATAAAGATCATGTTGAGTACGTCAAAAATGGTAACATGACCTCAAAAGACAACTATGTAGTTCCTCTTGCCATGGCTAATAAAACCGTGACCAAAAAAATCCTGGCTGATGCTGGCTTCCCTGTCCCTGCCGGCGACGAATTTACCAGTCTAGAACAAGGTCTAGCCTACTATCCTCTTATCAAGGGCAAACAAATTGTGGTTAAACCAAAATCAACCAACTTCGGTCTGGGCATTTCCATTTTCCAAGAGCCTGCCAGCCTTGATAACTATAAGAAAGCTCTCGAGATTGCCTTTGCAGAAGATACAGCTGTTCTTGTTGAAGAATTTATCCCAGGAACCGAATACCGTTTCTTCATTCTGGACGGGCGTTGTGAGGCTGTCCTCCTTCGTGTCGCTGCTAATGTTGTCGGTGATGGCAAACACACCATTCGTGAATTAGTCGCTCAGAAAAATGCCAATCCATTGCGAGGCCGTGACCACCGCTCACCTCTGGAAATCATTAAGCTAGGAGACATCGAACAATTGATGTTGACTCAGCAAGGTTATGCACCTGATGATATTCTCCCAGAAGGGAAAAAGGTCAATCTCCGCCGTAACTCCAACATCTCTACGGGTGGTGACTCTATTGATGTCACTGAGACAATAGATTCCTCTTACCAAGAATTGGCAGCAGCTATGGCAACTAGCATGGGGGCCTGGGCTTGCGGGGTTGACCTCATCATTCCAGATAGAACTCAGCCTGCTAGCAAGGAAAAACCTCATTGCACTTGTATCGAGCTCAACTTCAATCCCTCTATGTATATTCACACCTACTGTGCTGAAGGTCCTGGACAAGCTATCACTCCAAAAATCCTAGACAAGCTTTTTCCAGAAGTTACCACAAGTCAAACCTAAAACCTAATTCTTAGGAACAAACAAATCACCTTTATCTCGATGATATGATACCTCTTAAGTAGACAAGGTAAATACCTAAAATCTACGGCTCTTTGTCAACTGTAGTGGGTTGAAGAAAAGCTAAGCTCGAGAAAGGACACATTTCGTCCTTTCTTTTTTGATATTCAGAGCGATGAAAATTCGCTTCTTGAAGTTTTCAAAGTTCCGAAAACCAAAGGCATTGCGCTTGATAAGTTTGATGAGATTATTGGTTGCTTCCAATTTGGCGTTAGAATAGGGTAGTTGAAGGGCGTTGACGATTTTCTCTTTGTCCTTTAGAAAGGTTTTAAAGACAGTCTGAAAAAGAGGATGAATCTGCTTTAGATTGTCCTCAATGAGTCCGAAAAATTTTTCTGGTTCCTTATTCTGAAAGTGAAAAAGTAAGAGCTGATAGAGATGATAGTGGTGTTTCAAGTCTTCTGAATAGCTCAAAAGCTTGTCTAGAATTTCTTTATTGCCTAAATTGTCAAATTAAGTTAGACTTTTCAAGTAACTCAGAAAAACTTGGTAGGGTGATTGAAATAGTTCTATATAGTAATTCATAGACTACCCTCTGTTCAACTATTCCCCATTCATCTGTAACAAAAAAATATTTCTCATGATGTCGCCAAATATGTTGTCCATAACCTTTTATTTCCTCAAACTTACTAACTTCTTCCCAGCCTAGTTTACTATATTCCATGTATGTTCTCCGATCTTTTCACTAATATCTTACATTACACCTTCAGGAATATCTCCTGTTGATCATTGTAACTATCTAGTTGACTGTTATACCAAACCCTGGAATTCTGTCAATATCTTCTTTTCCCTATTTTGATTTATTTCTCAGCTATATGGTATATTAGGATACTTTGAATTCACCTTAAACAAAAAAATGCACAAGTTAATTACAACCTGCACATCTTTTTAATTTTATATTTAAAAGAGACTATAAATCAACTTTCCGAAAAATAAGTATTTTTCTGAGAGAAATTGGTTACTCATTATAGTCCCTAGCATTTTTTAATTTATAAACACTTGTTGTGTTATTTTCATAGGAGGAACGAATGTGCGATTTTAAATAGGGATTGCTCGTAGCTTGTATAGTAGAATTTACTGAAGCTTTTGACTTTAGAAAATTCGATGTACCTTTAGACAGTATAAATTTAAAATCTAGTCTAGAAACCAATAGAGAAGTTGATAAGATTAAGGATGAGTTATCAAGCTTCCTTATGAACAATTGAAAAGTAATAAAAGTCCGATTAATTTTTACTTAGACTATCCGGATGATTGCTTGGGCATAGTATCATTTAATAGTAGAAATTACATTGATACGGAATTATTACATGAATACTTTATGGAGGAGAATGCACCAAAAGCTTATTACAGCGCTCTTATAAAGAAATGGATTAGTGATACTAAAATTATTAAAATGAAATCCAACTAATACCTAAACAAATCACAAAAAAAATATCTGAATCTGTAACACTCCGTTTTATAAGTTATTTTCAATCTTTTTATAAAAAAGCAATAAACAAAAAGTAGAACATAGACAAACAAACACTTTAATAATCATTAAGAAAAATAGAAAGGTCGAGCTATCAACAAATAAGTATCACAGATTTAACTGAGAGGAATTTTTTTAGTAAAATGTAATCAATTAATAGTTGATATATAAAGATTATTGAAACAACTTAAGATAAACTAAAAGCCACCTAGATTGGTGGCTTTTATCATAAACACATTAAAAATGTTTGCTTATAAGTAAAAGGTCGCTTTTAAAACGACCTTCACTCTCGCATAATATACATCTAACTTATACTCCGCCTTTTCCTATTTGGCTACCCCACCGTTAACGCTAGATGTAATTATAAGAAATCCTGAAAAAATTAACATAAAAATCACTCTCCTACTGTTTGTTTTATTTTCCCAAAAAATATGTTCAATAAATTTTTCAAATAGAACAGAAGTAATTATGCCAAAGCAGTTAGTAATTAGAGCAAATGATGGGGGTAGGATTCGAACCTACAATACTAATTACTCTATTCAGGTAAATATATTATACTACTTTTTTAAAAATTAGTAAAGATATTTCTTTCATTTGAGAATTTTTTAGTAATTATATAATTTCTTTTTCTACTGATTATTAAATCAATGACATTCCCAATTCAAATTTGCTATCAAGTTTTTAAATTTGTCAATACTAATTTTTATTTCAACTTTACGACTATTATAACTGTCTATCAATTGAATTTTTAACTCATCACTTAAAATTAGACAAACGTTACCGTGTGCTAAAGCATTACGTATTTTTTCTAATATAAATTTTCTAGGTAAATCTGTTTTATCGTTTTCCCTGACATAATTTTTTTTATAGTAATTGTTACACCAATCAACAAGATCTTGATAATTGTATTCGAACTGGCTTTCATCTATAAAAATACCACTAAAATTTTCTAAATCATCATCTTCAACTCTAAGCATTATGTTATATAATGTTAGAACTGTAAATAAGGTCTGAAAAGCAACCTTATCATCTTCATCTTCTCGTAACTCTAACACTCTTTTTTTAATTTGTTCTTTAAACTCACTGTCTAATTTTTCTATATTATTTTTTACAATTAAATCGATAAGAATATCAACAAGTTGAATTAAATTCAAAATAAAGTTCGAAAATTCTGTTTCAAAATCATACAGCAGCTTCATGAACCAATGAAATTCTTTTTCTGTAAAATCGACTCCGTTTAATTTATATTCTTTCATCTTCTCATAATTATTAACCGGTCGAATATTTACCACAAAGTTAGGATTGTTATAAATAAAATCGAAAATTTTATCCGGTGAAGATTGATGGCGACTATAATCAATCATTGGATGTGTGCCGTCACCAGGTTTATATTTATCATCTGATTCAAATTTATAAGTTATTTCATAAAAATATAAACTATCTGTCAATTTTCTATTTTCATCTAAATTAGAGAAAAAAGTATGTTTATACGGTATACCATAAGTTGCTTGATTTGAATAATATCTACTGATAAACTCATGAATAACTGGTTCAAAAGCAATTCCATAATTTTTTATTTTTCCTTTATCTTTGTTATATAAGCAATAATATAGAATAATTCCAAAATCTTCTACTACAGAGAAATTACCATATTGCATGTGAGCAAAAGAAATTCTTAATCGAGCCACTTCATCATATCTGCGTTCTGCTTCCGGATTGAATACCGCAAGTGGATTTTTAGAAAAATCATCTTTTCCAGTTTGTCTACAAAATTTCTGGATCAAATCATCTTGTTTGATTGTTTGGAAGTATTTTTGAATATTAAATCTAAATATATTCTCCTCAAATTTAGCGTATTCAAAATTTTTTTAAAGTACTCTTTCTCTAGTTTCTCTTTATTAAATACCATTAAACAAGAATCTAAAAATATACGAAATCTACTTAAATCAAACACCCGTAATTCTTTGAATTTATTATTATTTATATCATTCACAATTTTATCGACAGATACTCCATTATTATAGTATTCAGCAAAAAAGTTTATCATATCCCCATTGTTTTCAATATATGGGGAAATACTATCTCGAACTCCCATCTTGTATTATTTCTCCTTTTCGTTAAACATTCTCTTTCTTTCTTCCATAAACTCAATCATCTCTTTCTTAAAAATCACCTTTTCCTGAGCAGTCAATCCTTTCGAGTTCATACGGAAAAGTAACTCAATATTGTCTAATTCATCTATTCTTTCTTCTGAGTTTCCAACTAAATAGTCAACTGAAACATTCAAAACTTGAGCAATCTTAACTAAATTATCTTGTGTTGGTTTTTTTACTCCACGTTCCCATGAAGCATATGCCTGTTGGGAAATATTTAGTTTTTCAGCTATTTGAGTTTGTGTTAGTTTTACTTGTTTCCTTAGTGTTTTCAAGCGTTCTGCGAATTCCATATGTGACCTCAAAAAATTATTTTAAATTTTTGCAAAAAATTGTCGGCTTTTACAACCGAAGGTTGTAAAATATAATCAACAACTAATAGTTGTATATCAATTAAAAATAATAGCCTTATCTTCAAGGCTGAATCCCGATCATTGACAATTAAATAAAAAGTGCGTCTGACAACCAGATGACTAATCATCAGAACAACACATAAACTTCGTACCTTTATTGTAATTGTTTTGGAAAGAAAAGTCAAGTCTCTTATGGTTGAAGTGAAGATATAAAACATTTTTGTGGGCTTCCACGCGTTTCGGACTTTCGCACTTTTCCGAATAGTAAAGTGAACTGGCTTCGCCAAAGGGCGTAAGAGAACCCAATGGGTATGATAATGACTACCTATTGAGGTTGGCTGGGAAAGCGATGGTAATTCATGCAAAGCACCTTGCTAAACGTTGCCACCGTGAAGGAGGGATCCTTCAACCAAATAACTTTTCTTTACTGCTGTCTATCCTTATCAGATAGACTCACTCTCAAGCTACTAAGTCTTCTTTTTACTTAGTAGCTTTTTCACTTTTATAATAAAGGAGAAAACTATGACTAACTTTTTTCGCACTACAATGTAAACGACTTTACGATAATTACACTTTTACTTATAGAATATTCAGTTCATCTGATAAGCTAACCACACAGCTATACACTCAAGCTTTGAATGATTTAGATTCTTTAGCAAAGAAATCACTCATCACAGGATTTTCTCATGCTGAAGTGAAATTCTATACTAGAATGTTTAAACGTAAACTCTCTACTCACTACTACTCAAAAGTGAAACTACCTGCTTAACTCTTTTTATTTTACAACTCAGAAAGGAAACAACATATGATACCAGAAACTTTAAAAATGAAACCAGAATTTATCGGTCCAGCTTACTACGAAAAATTAGGAGACGCTCCACGTTATGTCTTTGCAGAAGATGCTCTTGTTGAAGTAGTTAACCCTATTTTCTTATCGGATATTTCGCTGAATAGAAAGTCTGTCGCACCTGCTCTCAATGTTTTTGCTGAGAAGCTAGTACTCAAAAAATAACAAAATAAAAGAAAAAATAAAATTTTAAACCATTTAGAAATTTGTTAAAATAGGAAATAAAAGTTTGAAAGAGGCTATCAGTGAATACTATTTTAGAAAAAATTCATAAAGACCATCAACTCAAACCCTTCATCTCTCCTGAACGTGATCTGGATGCTTGGCTCCTAAATCCCAAGCCTGTTCCCAAAAGAAACATGGAACTATTAACAGATGATTTACTAGCAGGAGATATCATTTTACTATGGAGAATACAGTTTGGCACTTTTACCACCGAAACCTGGTTTCCTAAATACTTTGAGTATACTTATGGCATTGATGCCCCAAAACACCTAAAAACTCTGGTAGATTAAGGTTATACTGTCATTGAAACTGCTTTTGATTCACTTGACCATCTGAATGCTACAATGAAAAAGAATATTCTGAAAAGTAAGGGAATTAGAGGACTATCTAAGATGAAGGCTGCAGATCTGGATCAAACTCTTCATGACAACTTTTCAGAAGAAGAATTACAAGTCAATTTTCAATTCGTGGCTACAAATTGACTCCAAAGGGAGAGCAGATACTGGAACAATACCAGGACATTATCGACCGTCACCCAAAGAAAAATCTCTAATCAAGCGACTTTTTGGTTGCTTGACTGTAAAACTACCCTGCCACTAATATTTGAAATCCACTTCCTTTTAGGGTACAATGGTAGAAATGAATTTTTGAGAGGATCAGAATGAAAAAACTAGCAACCCTTCTTTTACTGTCCACTGTAGCCCTAGCCGGATGTAGCAGCATCCAACGTAGTCTGCGTGGTAACGATTATGTGGATTCCAGTCTTGCTGCCGAAGAAAGTTCTAAAGCAGCTGCCCAATCTGCCAAGGACTTAAACGATGCTTTAACAAACGAAAACGCCAATTTCCCACAACTATCTAAGGAAGTTGCTGAAGATGAAGCCGAAGTGATTCTCCACACAAGTCAAGGAGATATCCGTATCAAACTCTTCCCTAAACTCGCTCCTCTAGCTGTTGAAAACTTCCTCACTCATGCCAAAGAAGACTACTATAACGGCATTACCTTCCACCGTGTCATCGATGGCTTCATGGTTCAAACTGGAGATCCAAAAGGGGACGGTACAGGTGGTCAGTCCATCTGGCATGACAAGGATAAGACTAAAGACAAGGGAACTGGTTTCAAAAACGAGATTACTCCTTATCTCTATAACATCCGTGGTGCTCTTTCTATGGCTAATACTGGTCAACCAAATACCAATGGCAGCCAGTTCTTCATCAACCAAAACTCTACAGATACCTCTGCTAAACTCCCTACAAGCAAGTACCCAAAGAAAATCATAGAAGCCTACAAAGAAGGTGGAAACCCTAGTCTAGATGGCAAACACCCAGTCTTTGGTCAAGTGATTGACGGTATGGATGTTGTAGATAAAATTGCTAAAGCCGAAAAAGATGAAAAAGACAAACCAACTACTGCTATCACAATCGACAGCATCGAAGTGGTGAAAGACTACGATTTTAAACTCAATGAAAATCAAAGAGCAAACTAGGAAACTAGCCGCAGGCTGTACTTGAGTACGGCAAGGCGACGTTGACGCGGTTTGAATTTGATTTTCGAAGAGTATTAAATCTTAAAAACCTAAAAAATACAGTACCCACATTCGGTACTGTATTTCTTTTACTCTCATTCTTAAGTTAAATTATTAAAATCCCATATTTGGTCCATCCAGCCTTCATAGAAGTCTGGTTCGTGGCAGACCATAAGAATAGATCCCTTGTATTCTTTGAGAGCGCGTTTGAGTTCATCCTTGGCATCCACATCCAAGTGGTTGGTCGGCTCGTCCAGCACTAAAACATTGTTTTCACGATTCATCAAGAGACAGAAACGAACCTTGGCTTGTTCCCCACCTGACAAGACCTGAATTTGGCTTTCAATATGCTTGGTTGTCAAACCACAACGGGCAAGGGCTGCACGAACTTCTGCTTGGTTGAGAGCTGGAAAGGCATTCCAGACAGCTTCTAGTGGTGTTTGACGATTGCCACCTTCTACTTCTTGCTCAAAATAACCAAGTTCTAGGTAGTCACCACGTTCAACTTCCCCAGCAATTGGCGGGATAATTCCCAAAAGAGACTTCAAGAGAGTTGTCTTCCCGATACCATTTGCCCCGATAATAGCAACCTTTTGATTACGTTCAAAAGTAAGATTTAGTGGCTTAGTCAGAGGACGATCATAACCAATTTGCAAATCCTTGGCTTGGAAGATAAAGCGCCCTGGCGTACGAGCCGGTTTGAAATCAAAGGATGGCTTTGGTTTCTCACTTTGCAACTCGATAATATCCATCTTATCCAATTTCTTTTGGCGAGACATGGCCATGTTTCGTGTTGCAACACGCGCTTTGTTTCGAGCTACGAAGTCCTTGAGGTCCGCAATCTCTTTCTGCTGACGTTCGTAGGCAGCCTCTAGCTGAGATTTCTTCATGGCATAGACTTCTTGGAACTGGTAGTAGTCACCAGAGTAACGCGTCAGCTGTTGATTTTCCACATGATATACGATATTGATAACATCATTGAGGAAAGGAATATCATGCGAAATAAGGACAAAGGCATTCTCATAGTTTTGGAGATAGCGCTTGAGCCAATCAATATGCTCAGCATCCAAGTAGTTGGTCGGCTCGTCCAACAGCAAGATATCAGGCTTTTCAAGGAGGAGTTTAGCCAAAAGTACCTTGGTTCTTTGCCCACCTGACAAAGAGGTTACATCTGTATCCATGCCAAAGTCCATAACACCAAGGGCACGCGCTACTTCGTCAATCTTAGCATCCAAGGTATAGAAATCACGACTCTCCAGACGGTCTTGGAGTTCGCCAACTTCTTCCATGAGAGCATCAACATCCGCTCCGTCTTCAGCCATTTCCATATAGAGGTCATTGATACGGGCTTCTGCTTTGAAAAGCTCATCAAAAGCCGTACGGAGAACATCACGCACCGACTGTCCTTCAGCAAGGACGGAGTGCTGATCCAAGTAACCAGCAGTCACATATTTGGACCACTCAACCTTCCCTTCATCTGGCAACATCTTACCAGTCACGATACTCATAAAGGTTGATTTCCCTTCACCATTAGCACCGACCAGACCGATATGTTCTCCTTTGAGAAGACGGAAGGACACATCTTCAAAAATTGCACGGTCACCAAAACCGTGACTCAGATTTTTAACTTCTAAAATACTCATTTTAATTCCTTATCTTGTTTTTATGTAATCGTTTATAGAGGAGCCAAGCGATATAGCCACCCAAGGTATTGGTCCACAAATCATCAATCTCAAAGACGCGATTAAAATCAAAGAAAAAATCCAAGACCAACTGCGTACACTCGATTCCAAGACTCACTAGAAAACTGAAAAAAATCACTTTTCTTGTCTTACGCAATTTTGGAAGGAGATAAAGGAGTTGGAAAATCAGAGGAAAAAGCAAGAAGACATTGAGGAAATTTTGTAGAAAAAGCCAACATAATTGTCCTATGTCACTCACTTCACCCAGTTTCCAGAGAGAATTGAAAGGAGTCAAAAGAAAAACCAGGCGTCCAAGATGCTGAATACCTGGAGTTTCCACTCCCACGGGAGAATGTTCTTGAGGAGTAAAGCAAAAGTAAACGATACAAATGCTATAGAAAATGACTCCCCAGACCAAAATATGATTATAAGTTTTCTTCATCATTAAGGATTGACTACTGCGACTGCTTTCTGGCGGTCACGTTTCATTGTATTGGAACGCAATTGTCCACAAGCTGCATCAATATCAGTACCATGTTCTTGACGAACAACACAGTTGACCCCTTTTTTCTTAAGCGTATCATAGAAGGCCAGGACACGCTCTTTAGGACTACGGCTATATTGGTCATGCTCACTAACTGGGTTATAAGGAATCAAGTTTACATAAGACAATTTCTTGATATTCTTGAGCAATTCAGCCAATTCCAAGGCTTGTTCTACACCATCGTTAACTTCATTAAGCATGATATACTCAAAAGTCACACGACGATTAGTTGTCTCAATGTAGTACTCAATAGCAGCAAAGAGTTTTTCAATCGGAAAGGCACGGTTAATCTTCATGATGCTTGAGCGCAGTTCATTATTAGGTGCATGAAGGGAAACAGCAAGATTGACCTGAACTCCTTCATTAGCAAAATCACGAATTTTATGGGCCAAACCTGAAGTTGAAACCGTAATGTGACGAGCACCGATGGCCATTCCCTTGTCATCATTGATAGTACGAACGAAATTCAAGACATTGTTGTAGTTATCAAAGGGCTCACCGATTCCCATGACAACGATATGGCTGACGCGTTCGTCCTGACCACGCTCATCGAAGTATTTCTGAACCAGCATGATCTGCGCTACGATTTCCCCATTATTGAGGTCGCGTTGTTTCTTAATCAAACCAGAGGCACAGAAGGTACAACCGATATTACAGCCGACCTGAGTCGTCACACAGACTGACAAACCATAGTGTTGACGCATGAGTACAGTCTCGATCAACATACCATCAGGCAACTCAAAGAGATATTTGACAGTCCCATCAGCAGACTCTTGCACGATACGCTGTTTCAAGGGATTGACCACAAACTGATCATTAAGCTTAGCAATCAAATCCTTGGAAAGGTTGGTCATCTCTTCAAATGACTGGACACGTTTACGGTAAAGCCATTCCCAGATTTGATCTGCACGGAATTTCTTTTCTCCCTGCTCCAAAACCCATTCCTGCATGGTTTGACGTGTTAAACTATAAATAGACGGTTTCATTTCTTCTCCTTATTCTCTACTCACTTCTGACGAATGACAAAATGACGTTGCCCCTTGTCCTCTTTCTGAGAATGCTGGTCTTTCTGACGACGTCTATTTTTCTTATCTGCATTCGGTTTTCGTTTTGCTTGAGCCGGTTTCTTTCCTTTTTTCGAAGGTGTTTCTTCTTCCTTCTTACGCATTTTCTTGTCAAATGATGCTCGCTTAGGGGCTTCATTTTCTAAGACAAAATAGGCACAACCATAACTACAATACTCTAAAAGGTAGTCTTGTAAACGACTGATTTTTTCAAGTTTTTCTTCTGTTCGATCATCCTTGTAAAAACCTCGTAGGCGAAGCTGTTCGTTGCTCCAGTCCCCCACGATAAAATCAAACTTGGTTAAGACTTCTGAAAAACGCTGATTAAAAGCCGTCACATCAAAGGCATCCTTGATATTTTCCACCAAGGAAAAAGCTATCCCTTCCGTTTCTACCTTGTCCCCGTGTAAATGAAACTCAGGACCAGGAAACTTGTTATAGTTGTATAATTCAGGTGCAATTTCTTTTCGCATAGATATCCTTTTTCCACGATTACTTAATACTTTATTCTACCATAATTTCTAGCAGTTAGCACGTTTCTCATAAAAATGAAAAAAGTCTGACGATTTTGTCAGACCAAAATAATATAACCTTAAAAAGAGAAGAACAATTCTTCCCTCCAACTATCATTATTTAGCTGCTACGTACAATTCATCTACTTTGTTCCAGTTGATCACTGAGAAGAAAGCTTTAATGTAGTCAGGACGCACGTTGCGGTATTTCACGTAGTAAGCATGTTCCCAAACGTCCAAGCCCAAGATTGGTTTTTTGCCTTCTGAGATTGGTGTGTCTTGGTTTGCTGTTGAAGTCACTTCAAGCTTCCCTTCTTTGTTGACAACCAACCATGCCCAGCCAGAACCAAAACGAGTTGTTGCTGCTGCAGTGAAGGTTGCTTGGAATTCTTCAAATGAACCAAATGTTGCATCGATTGCTGCTGCAAGTTCTGCTGATGGAGCTGTTTTTTCAGGAGTCATCAATTCCCAGAAAAGAGCGTGGTTCAAGTGTCCACCACCATTGTTGATAAGCGCTTGACGGATATCAGCTGGGATAGATTCTACATCAGCAAGTAAGGCTTCAAGATCTTCACCAATTTCAGGGTGTTTTTCTAAAGCTGCATTGGCATTGTTGACATAAGTTTGATGGTGTTTGTCATGGTGCAAGTGCATTGTTTCCGCATCGATGTATGGTTCCAAAGCGTCGTATGCATATGGAAGATCTGGTAAGATAATAGCCATCTGTAATACCTCTTTTTCTTTCTATATGAAAATGATAACGCAAATATTCACTTTTTTCAAGTTTTTTGCTTATAGATAAGGAAATCAGCAAGAAACCCACGACAAGATAATCCTGACGCGGGTTAAAAAAATTTTTCAGATAGGATTAATTTACCTGACTAGCAATCTGCAAGAGTGCCTTTTCAAAAAGGAAACTCTTTTCATAAAGACCTGTCTTAATCTGATAGTCTGTCTCAATCAAATAAGAAATAGCTTGCTTCAAAAAGCTCAAGGAAAGTCCTCGTGAATCCCTCAGCGCAAACTTGATTTGATAGGGATTAGGATTGCGTCCGAGAAAACTTCCTAGACTACTTGCAATCTGCGATTCTGTTTGCCCAGACTCCGACAAAATTTTCACCTGAGTAAAAGTCCGAAATTGTCCTAGCATGACTGCAATCAACTTGATTTCATCTTCACCTTGCAAGGTCAAATCTCTAACCAAATCGCGCGCCTGGTCCATCTTTTTAGTCAGAATAAACTGAGTTAAATCAAAAATATTGTCCTGCAAGGTCTTGGGAATTGCGTTAACAATATCCTCTTCCTCGATAACAGAGTCTTCCTTATAGGACTGTAAAAAGAGGAGATTTTTCTGGATTTCGCTAAATTGAAAACCAGATTTGATAAGTAGATTTTCAAAGGATTGCCCCACAAACTGCAGGCCTTGTTTCTGACTCCACTTTTGGAAATACTGGCGCAATTCTTGTTCTTTGGCTTCTACTGCATCAAAAACCTTGGCATCACGCTTAAGTAATTTTACCAGCCGTCTTTTGCTATCCAGCTTTCCTTCTGCAAAGATTATCAACTTGGTTGTTAGTGAAGGATTGTCAAAGTATTCCTCAAATGACTTGAGCTCATCATCTGTCAAAAAGCGTTTTTTAGTAGTCGTGATATCAACAAAATGGTCTAATATCACGATTTTTTCATCCGCAAAGAAAGGAAGACTGACCAACTCCAGTTCCACATCCTTGTAAACTACTTCTTTCATATCAAAGTAGGCAAAGTTGAGGTCGGCAGAATCATAACCAATCTGTTTCAACACTTGACTCTTCATCACTTCAAACTGACCCTGATCTGTCCCTGTAAAAAGGCTCAGGCTAGGTAAATTTGATAAAGTCAACTTCTGGCTTTCTTCAATAGCTAGCATCTTCTCTCCTTTCTTCTGATTTTTTAATGAATTTAGTCAATATACCGCAATTTCCCACGGAAATCTTCTAGGCTCTCGTACCCTTTTTCCGCCATGATTTCTTTCAGTTCATTGGTAATGCGGTCAAAAGCACTGACGCCTTCTTTGTGAAGGGTGGTTCCCACCTGCACCATACTTGCTCCACAGAGGATATGTTCAAAGGCATCACGACCAGTCAACACGCCACCTGTTCCGATGATTTGGATTTGAGGATTTAAACGTTGATAAAAGGCGTGAACATTAGCTAGAGCAGTCGGTTTGATATACTCGCCACCAATGCCACCGAAACCATTTTTAGGACGAATAACGACAGACTCATCTTCTATATAAAGGCCGTTTCCGATAGAGTTAACACAGTTGACAAACTTGAGCGGATACTTGTTGAAAATAGCTGCCGCTTGGTCAAAGTGAACAATATCAAAATATGGTGGCAATTTAATTCCTAAAGGTTTGGTAAAATAGGCAAATACCTCTGCCAAAATCCGGTCAGTTGTCTCAAAATCATAGGCAATCTGAGGTTTACCTGGAACATTTGGACAGGAAAGATTTAGCTCAGTCAAACCACGAAAATCACTCTCTTGGACTTTTTTCAAGATAGTATGGGTTTCCTCTGGAGACATGCCGACTAGAGATAAGAAGAAAGTCCGGTTCGGCTCTTTTTCCTGCAGATCCAAAAGATAGTCCAAATAATAATCTAAGCCATTATTCGGTAATCCCATAGAGTTGATAGAACCAAGTGGAACATCTTGATAGCGTGGTTCAGGATTTCCCTGACGAAAGTCCAAGGTCGCTGTCTTGGTCACAAAAGTTCCTGCCGCTGAGTTTTTAACCCCTTCCAGCTCCTCTATCGTCATACAAGCCACACCTGCTGCATTCATCAAACAATTGTCAAACTCAAAACCAGCAATTTGTGTTTTCGTTGATACCATGATTCTGATCCTCCAGATTCCTTTTATTGCTAATATTATACCACATTTTCAGATTTTCTCTTTAAGAAAGGCATTTATAAGAAAAAGGTTCGTTTTTTATCTATTTTCAAAAAGTCTCAAAACTAAATTGAAAGAATTTTTAGAAAATTTCTGTTTTTTTCTTTACAGTAAAAAAAATTTCTGCTATAATGACTCACATAATTAAATTAGAATTTAAGGAGAACGATATGACATCTGCTAAAGAATATATCCAAAGCGTGTTTGAAACTGTGAAAGCTCGTAACGGGCACGAGGCTGAATTCCTCCAAGCTGTCGAAGAATTTTTCAACACTTTAGAACCTGTATTTGAAAAACACCCTGAGTATATTGAAGAAAATATCTTGGCACGTATTACTGAACCAGAGCGCGTGATTTCTTTCCGTGTTCCTTGGGTTGACCGTGATGGAAAAGTTCAAGTAAACCGTGGCTACCGTGTTCAATTCAACTCAGCTGTTGGACCATACAAAGGCGGACTTCGTTTCCACCCAACTGTAAACCAAGGGATTTTGAAATTCCTCGGATTTGAACAAATCTTTAAAAACGTCTTGACTGGACTTCCTATCGGTGGAGGTAAAGGTGGATCAGACTTCGATCCTAAAGGTAAAACAGATGCTGAAGTGATGCGCTTCTGCCAAAGCTTCATGACTGAATTGCAAAAATACATAGGCCCATCACTTGACGTACCTGCTGGTGATATCGGTGTTGGTGGACGTGAGATTGGTTACCTTTACGGACAGTACAAACGCCTTAACCAATTTGATGCTGGTGTCTTGACTGGTAAGCCTCTTGGATTTGGTGGTAGTTTGATTCGTCCAGAAGCAACTGGTTACGGTTTGGTTTACTACACTGAAGAAATGCTTAAAGCTAACGGTAACAGCTTCGCTGGTAAGAAAGTGGTCATTTCAGGTTCTGGTAACGTTGCTCAATACGCTCTTCAAAAAGCAACTGAACTTGGTGCAACTGTTATCTCTGTATCTGATTCGAATGGTTATGTCATCGATGAAAATGGTATCGACTTCGATCTTTTGGTTGACGTTAAAGAAAAACGTCGCGCTCGTTTGACTGAGTATGCAGCTGAAAAAGCAACTGCTACTTATCATGAAGGTTCTGTATGGACTTACGCTGGAAACTATGACATTGCTCTTCCATGTGCGACTCAAAACGAAATCAACGGTGAAGCAGCTAAACGTTTGGTTGCCCAAGGCGTTATCTGTGTATCTGAAGGTGCCAACATGCCGAGCGACCTTGATGCCATCAAAGTTTACAAAGAAAATGATATCTTCTACGGACCTGCCAAAGCTGCCAACGCTGGTGGTGTAGCAGTTTCAGCCCTTGAAATGAGCCAAAACAGTCTTCGTCTCTCATGGACTCGTGAAGAAGTTGATGGACGTCTCAAAGACATCATGACAAACATCTTCAACACAGCTAAAACAACTTCAGAAACATATGGTCTTGATAAAGACTACCTTGCAGGAGCAAATATTGCTGCCTTTGAAAATGTAGCAAACGCTATGATTGCACAAGGTATTGTTTAAGATTCATTTGCTTAATCCTCAATCGCTTCGATTGGGGATTTTTAGCTTGAATTAAAAAGTTGGAAAATTACTTACTCGCCCCCTTTTTTGCCCCTTCTTGAACAAAAAGAAAAACCGCTACTCCTAAGAATAGCGGTTTAATCATGTTTTTAAGCTACTAATGTAGTCGCTCTATTATTTAAGAGTAACTGAAGCTCCAGCTTCTTCCAATTTAGCTTTGATTTCTTCAGCTTCTGCAGTTGCAACGCCTTCTTTAACAAGTGCTGGTGCACCGTCAACAAGTTCTTTAGCTTCTTTAAGTCCAAGACCTGTGATTTCACGTACAACTTTGATAACGCCAACTTTTTTGTCGCCTGCAGATGTCAATTCAACGTCGAATGAATCTTTAGCAGCACCAGCGTCAGCAGCACCAGCTGCAGCAACAGCTACAGGAGCAGCTGCAGTTACACCAAATTCTTCTTCGATAGCTTTTACAAGGTCGTTCAATTCAAGGATTGAAGCTTCTTTAATTTCAGCAATAATGTTTTCAATGTTCAATGCCATTGTTATTTCCTCCAAATATGTTTTAAATTTATAATAGATTTTCGTAGCTAGGCTACGCTGCGTAGCTTAAGATTAAGCTGCGTCTTCTTTGTTGTCTGCAACCGCTTTGACTGCAAGAGCAACGTTGCGCACTGGCGCTTGAAGTACAGAAAGGAGCATAGAAAGAAGTCCTTCGCGGTTTGGAAGAGTTGCAAGAGCAAGAATCTCTTCTTTAGATGCGACAGCGCCTTCGATTGCACCACCTTTGATTTCAAGTGCTTCAGCGTTTTTAGAAAAGTCGTTCAAGATTTTCGCTGGTGCGATAACATCTTCGTTAGAAAATGCTACTGCAGATGGTCCAACAAATACAGATGCAAGATCTTCAAGACCAGCTTTTTCAGCTGCACGACGCAAGATTGAGTTTTTAATAACTTTATACTCAACTTCGCTTCCACGAAGCTCACGACGAAGAACTGTATCTTGCTCAACTGTCAAACCACGAGCGTCTACAACGACGATAGATGCAGCAGCTTTCATTTTCTCAGCTACTACGTCAACTAGTTCCGCTTTTTTAGCAATAATTGCTTCACTCATTAGTGTGTTCACCTCCGTTATTATTTTGCTTGGGGAATTTTTCCAAAAGAAAAACGCGCCCAAACCTAGACACGAAAGTACAATACGCTTCTTTTTACATGATACGTTTTGTCCTCGGTAGGATACTTATGAGTCGAGCTCCCCTACTGTCTTAGGCAGTTTTTTCAAACCGTATATAAGTATAGCATAGTCAAAAAAAGAATGCAAGATTTTTGCAAACTTTTTTTAAAATTTTTTCGTGATTTTTCTTTTAAAGTTCTACTGTCAGGACTTGACCTTGCTTAACAATCTGTTCTCCAGCGATATAAACATCATCAACGTCGCTGGATTTGACTGCATAGACTAGGTGAGAGAGCATATTTTCTTGGGGTTGAAGATGGATTTTCCCTTGTGGTTGGATGACCAGAAAATCTGCTTGCTTGCCAACTTCCAGACTTCCTATTTCATTTTCCATTCCAAGAACCTTAGCACCTTCTATCGTTAGAGCTTTGAGGGCTGTGGCGATTGGAAACTGGCTGGCATCTCCACTCTTCATTTTCTGTAAGAGAGCTGCTGTTCGTCCTTCCTCAAACATATCAAGGTTGTTGTTGGAAGCAACTGAATCTGTCGCAATTCCCACAGCCACTCCTGCTTTTTGGAGTTGGATGATTGGAGCGATTCCTGAGGCCAGTTTGAGGTTACTGATAGGATTGTGAGCGATAGCCACTTGAGAAGTTGCCAAACGTTCAATTTCTCGATCGTTTAATTCGACCCCGTGAGCAAAGACAGATGGATGATCTAAGTAACCCAGTTCTTCTAAAAAGGCTAGAGGACGTTTGCCGTATCGTTTTAGGATAATTCCTGACTCCTCCTTGGTCTCCGCAACATGGATATGGATAGGAATATTCAACTCTTTTGCCATATCTAAGCTTTCTGCCAGCAAGTCTCTACTACAGCTGTAAGGAGAATGTGGTGCTACCATAACCTTGAAATTTGGATTTTCATATCCTAAAATTTCCTCAATAATTGCTCGAGTTCTTGCAATGGTCTCAGCAGTTGTTTCTGCCCCTGAAGAAAAGAGGGTCGGCGAGAAATAACAACGCATCTTGGAATCTTTCACTGCCTGATAAATCCGTTCAATATCCACACCATTGGGATTATACATATCATTAAAGGTTGTTGTTCCTGACTGGAGCATCTCTGTCAGAGCTTCTTTGACCGCCTTGGTAGTCATGTCAGGAGTAAATCCTGCTTCTGCAGGCCAGATATAGTCATTGAGCCATTCATGGAGATTGCTATCATCTCGAATTCCTCTCAATCCTGTCATAGCAGAATGGGTGTGACAATTGACCAAACCAGGCATAATCCAGGCTCCCTGATAGTCTATAATCTGCTCAGCTTGCTCTAAAATCTCTGACTGCTCTTGACCAACATAGACGATTTGAGAATCCTTAACGGCTAAGATTCCATCTAGATAAACATGGAAATCTTTGTCACAAGTCACGATATTTACATGCTGATAGACTTTCATTCTAGGCTCCTTTTCTAAAAGACAATTTATACTCAAATTCAAACCACTTAAGATTCACCTTGCCGTAGATATATGGTTACTGACTTCGTCAGTCTTATCTACAACCTCAAAGCAGTGCTTTGAGCAACCTGCGACTAACTTCCTAGTTTGTTCTTTGATTTTCATTGAGTATTACAGTGAATAATTTTTCTAGCTATTGTAACAAAAAAGTCACCCAAAGGCAACTTTTTTATCTATAAGAATTCGAAATTAGAATGGCTTATTCAGAGCTAAAAGCTGTAGCTTGCTGCATTTGGTAATACTTGCCCTTTCGAGCCATGAGTTTCTGATGGTTCCCATACTCAACAATATCACCATCCACTAAGACTAGAATCATATCCGCATCCTGAATGGTTGACAAGCGGTGGGCAATGATAAAGCTTGTACGCCCCTTCATGAGTTTTGCAAAGGCATCCTGAACCAGCACTTCTGTCCGCGTATCGATGGATGAAGTTGCTTCGTCTAAGATAAGAATCTTGGGAATAGCCAGAAAGACTCGGGCAATAGTCAAAAGCTGGGCCTGACCGACAGAGAAAGATTCACCTGCATTTTCCAGTTTGGTATCGTATCCCTGTGGCAACTGTTGGATGAAAAAGTCTGCATTGGCTGCTTTGGCAGCAGCAATCACCTGCTCCCGACTGGCTTCAGGGTTACCAAAGGCAATATTGTCATGAATAGTCCCTTGCTTAAGCCAGGTTTCTTGGAGCACCATTCCAAACTGTTGTCGTAAAGAGGCACGACTATAGTCATAAATGGATTTCCCGTCTAGCAAGATATCTCCCAAGTTAATAGGATAAAAACGCATGAGGAGATTGATAAGAGTTGATTTGCCAGCACCTGTCGGACCAACGATAGCCACCTTGCTACCAGCTGGAATATCAATAGATAAATCCTTAATCAAAATCTTTTCAGGATGGTAACCAAAAGAGACATGTTTAAAGGAAATAGCTCCTTTAACTTGGTCACTGGTCAAGACTTCCTTACCAGTTTCAGCCAGCTCAGTGCTATCTAAGACAGCATAGACACGCTCTGCGCAAGCAAGAGCACTTTGCAATTCGGCTAGAACTGAGGAAATATCGTTAAAGGGCTTAGTGTACTGTTGGACATAATTCAAAAAAGTCACTAAACGCCCGATAGTCAAGGTAGAGCCTATCATGATACGATAAGCTCCCACTCCAGCTAGAAGCGCATAAATGAGCGCATTTACAAAGCGAGTTGAAGGATTAACTGTTGAAGAATAAAAGATAGCTGACTGAGAATAACCTGCATAATTGGCATTAGCCTCGTGCAGCCTTTGGATAAACTCTTCCTGAGCATTAAAGGACTGGATAATGGTCTGCTGGTTCAACGATTCTTCAATTAATTGTGTCTGAATCCCCCTCGTCTCTGTTTGCTTCTGGAAGAGATGATAGGATCTCTTGGCAATAAAACGTGAAATTACCATAGACAGTGGCGTCAACAGCAAGACTAAGAGAGTCATGAGGAGATGAATCTGAAGCATGGCTAGAATACTAACAAAAATCATCAAGACACCAATGAAAAATTGGTTAAAAATCATGGTCAAGCCAGCTGCCAACTGTTCGATGTCCGTGGTTACACGACTGACCATTTCTCCACTTCCTTGTCGATCCACAAAGGCAATCGGTAAACGATGGAGCTTATGGATGATTCGCTCTCGCAAGTCTCTGGTATAAGAAAAGATTAGGCGATTATAGAGGAGAGGATTGACCCACTGCACAAGGGTATTTCCTATGACCACCAAGATCATTTGGAGAAAAATCTGCCAAAAAACTGATGAAGAACCAGCCACCATGGCTTGGTCAATGACCTGCCCAATCAAGATAGGAAGATAAATTGATAAGGCAACCTGGGCAATAGTTCCTAGAAAGGCTAGGAAAAGGAGGAAGGGATGACTTGCTAAATCTTTTGCCAAACGTTTGAGCGTCTGGTTTGCAGTTTGTCGTCTCATACTAGTCCTCCTTACCATGTTGGGATGCATTGATTTCGCGATAAACTTGACTGGATTTCATCAAGTCCTCGTGCTTGCCGATAGCTAGGAGCTCTCCTTTTTCTAAGAGGAGAATCTGGTCAGCCATCTGAAGTGTCGACGTTCTTTGAGAAATCAAGATTAAGCTCGTATTTGGCAAATTTTCTCGAATAGCTTTCAAGAGTCTAGACTCGGTAATGGTGTCCAGCGCCGAAGTTGCATCATCTAGGATGAGAAACGGAGTCTGGCGCAAGACTGCTCGAGCGATAGACAGTCTTTGTTTTTGACCACCTGAGAAATTTCGTCCTCCTGCCTCAACTGGAGCATCCAAAAGTCCTTCCTTTTCACTGACAAAATCCTTGGCTTGAGCAATTTCCAAGGCATGCCAAAGTTCTTGGTCCGTTACTTCGTGATTGAAACCTAGAGTCAAGTTGGAACGAATAGTTCCCTTAAAAAGTTCGACTTTTTGGGGCACATAGGCAATCCATGACCGCCACTGCTCCAAATTAAGAGGACTACGTCCATCTCGATAAAGGTCTATGCTCCCCTTGTCTGCTGGATAAAGTCCAAGAATGAGTTGCACCAAACTTGATTTACCAGAACCCGTTCCCCCAATAATACCAAGGATTTGCCCTTGCTTCATATCAAAGGAAATGTCTCTCAGAGAAGGCTGGGCCGCATCAGGATAGGTAAAGGTCAGTTCTTGAACTTGTAAAACCTGATTGCTGGTAACTTGCTTTTTCTCTAATTCTAAATGAATATCTTCTGGAGCCTCAGCAAAGACTTCCTCGATTCGCTTGGCTGAGATATAGGACTGGTTGAGAGAATTGATCAGCATGGCTAGCTTGACCAATTCCACCAAAATCTGTAAAAGATAATTAATAAGGGCAATGAGAGCACCTTGACTCAGCAATCCTCCTTGAATAGAAATATAGCCTTGCCAGATAATAACGAGGAGAGTTCCATTTACAATCAGATAGGTCAGGGGTGTTAATAAACTGGACCAAAAGCCAGTTTTTTCTTGCAATATGGCATAAACTTGGTTAAGAGTTTGAAAAATCTGTAACTCTCGTTTTTCTTGTCCAAAAGCACGAATAACCCGCATTCCTTGTAATTGCTGGCGTGTTTCCTGAACTAGTTGGTCCGTTTTCTTTCTCAGACTGCTGTAGAGAGGATTGACCAACCGAGAAAGGCCTACAATAACAATGGTCAAAATGACAACCATGGCCAAGAACCAGAAAGTCAGCTCAGCTGAGATTCGATAAGCCATAAAAATGGCACCAAAAACGATAATAGGCGCTCGCAAAAAGAGACGTAGGAATTGATTGATACCAGTCTGAATCTGGTAGGTATCTGAAATCAAGCGAGTCACCAAGCTAGAAGTTGTCAAACAGTCTCTGCTGTCCTTAGGTAAAGACAAAATATGACGATAAAGATCGTTTGTCAATTCCTTGGCAAAACCTACCGCAGCCTTAGCTGAGTAGAACTGGGCTATTAAGGCCACTACAACACCAATTACTGCAAAGATAAGGAGCAGGCCAATCTGCATCCAGAGATGACCTTGATTTCTTTGGGGCAAGGATTGGTCAACAATCCCAGCAATCACCATGGGAACCAAGAGCTCAAACACAGCTTCAAGTAGCTTGAACAAAGGTGCTAAAATCGATTCTCTGATGTAGGGTTTAAAGTAAGATAGTAAGTGTTTCATAAATCCCTTCTATTCGTTTTCTAGAAATGAAGAAAGTGGGAAGCACCCACCATCTCTGATTTATTTGTTTAAGTAAGGTAGTAGATAGCCATAGCCTGCTTCTTCCATCTCATCCTTGGCCACAAAGCGTAAGGAAGCAGAATTGATACAGTAACGGAGGCCACCAAACTCACGCGGTCCATCTGTGAAAACATGACCCAAGTGAGCATTCCCCGACCGAGAACGAACCTCAATTCGCTCCATTCCATGACTGAGATCCTTGTAATAATGAATCAATTCTTTGGAAATCGGACGGCTAAAACTTGGCCAACCACAACCTGAGGCAAACTTATCCTTGGCAAAAAAGAGTGGCTCACCTGTCGTGATATCTACATAAATCCCTTCTTCAAAGGTTTGGTCATAGGCATTGGTAAATGGAGCCTCTGTAGCAGCTTCTTGGGTGACACGATAGGACTCTTCAGTTAAGCTTTCCTTTAACACTTCTTGACTAGGCTTTTCATAGTTAGAGGCATCAATCAATGGCTTCTCAGCATCGGTCACATCGATATGACAGTAACCTGAAGGATTCTTCTTAAGATAGTCTTGATGGTAATCTTCAGCCAGAATGTAATGACGTAGTTTCTCCACCTCTACTGCAATCTTTCTTCCAAGCATGCGCTCCTGCTCCTGCACCACTGTGTAGATAGCTGGCAAATCAGCTTCATCTTGGTAATAAATTCCGGTCCGATACTGACGTCCACGGTCATTCCCTTGTTGATTGATGGATAAAGGGTCGATGACTCGGAAATAATAAAGCAAAATTTCTCTGAGTGACACTGCCTTCTCATCGTAAATCACTTGAACCGTTTCTGCATGGTCTGTTTCCTTGAGCAGCTGATAATTGGTCGTTTCGACTTGTCCATTAGCATAGCCGACACTGGTTGCTAGCACTCCAGAAATGCGTGAAAAATATTCCTCTAGACCCCAAAAACAACCAGCTGCTAGATAAATTTCTGCCATCTTTATTTCTCCTTTATCAAGTTTTTAACTCGAATTCTTTTCAAAAAAAGGATAGGAAGCCCTCTGGTCGAGAGTTTCCCCATCCTATCTTCTATTCTTTATTTTGCTTCGACACGGACACCTTGGGTATCAACCTTCAAGTCATGAAGCTTTCCTTTGAAGGGTTGCTTTTCCAATTCTGCCTTAATCGTTGGCATCTTGTCATGAGAAGCCAAGACCATAACTGTCGGCCCAGCACCAGAGAGGTAGGTTGCATAGGCACCATTTTCTTTGGCTACTTGCTTAATCGTCGCAAATTCTCTCACCAAGTCCTGACGATAGCGCTCGTGGAAGAGGTCTCCCTCGATTGCTTGCCCAGCAGTCGCCATGTCTCCTGCCAACAAGGCCGCAACCGCCACATTGGCGATAGAACTAGCTGCAACAGCTTCCTTATAGGACAATTTCTTAGGCAAGACACCACGACTGTCTCGAGTACGCAATTCATAGTTTGGAATGTAGGCTAGGAAATCACACTCTGGGAAGTCTGCTACGATAGCAGAAACTTGTCCATCAACAGAGCTTGCAATAACGAGATTACCATAAATGGCTGGAGCCACATTGTCAGGATGCCCTTCAATCTTGGTCGCTAACTGCAATTTTTCATGGTCTGACAAGTTGAGCTGGCCCAGTTGGTTGGCTAGTTCAATCCCAGCAACAATAACAGAACTGGAAGAACCCAAACCACGTGCCAAGGGAACATCACTAGTCATTTTTAAACGTCTTGGTTGCAAGTCTGGTACAATTTGCAAAGCAATTTTGAGCAAGAGATTACGATCGTCATGTGGAATCCATTTGCCAATCTGGTGTTCAATCAGCCACTCATCTCGTTCTTCACATACCTCAATTTGAAGATACTTGGTTACAGCTACACCGACCGAGTCAAATCCTGGCCCGATATTGGCACTGGTTGCAGGTACAATAATCTTCATCTTATTCTCCTAGCACCTTGAAGGTATTCAAGAGGTCGAATTCTGAAACCTTCTTCAATTCAGCTGAGACATTTTCAAACTGGGCTTTATTAATCTTGTGTGTGATGATCACGACACGCGCCTTGTCACCTTCTTTTCCATCTTGAAGGATTTGCTTGAAGGAAATATCTTGGGCATTAAAGATTTCAGCCAACTTCAAGACCTGACCTTTTGAGTCTGGAGCCAAGATTGAGAAGTAGTAGTTTGCTTTGACATCTTCTGGATTAGCCAAGACCAAGTCACGACTGTATTCGTTGAAGTCTTTACCGATGGTACCGTCATTCAAGCGACGAACGATACGGACAATATCTGCTACAACACTTGTTGCAGTTGGTTTTTGACCCGCACCTGGTCCGTAGTACATAGACTCACCAATACCAATAGATTCTATAAAGACAGCGTTCATTACGCCATTCACACTGGCAAGTGGATGCGCTTTAGGAAGGAAGGTTGGAGTCACTTCTGCAGCAATTCCTGAAGGAGTTTCCTCGATAGAACCAACCAATTTCACTACATAACCAAGGTCTTGGGCTACAGCTACATCTTCAGGTGTGATGTTACGAATTCCCTTGTGGGCTACGTCATCAAAGGCAACCTTCATACCAAAAGCAAATTGGCTCAAAATAACCATCTTGTAGGCTGCATCAATCCCATCCACGTCATTTGTCGGGTCACTTTCTGCAAATCCTAGACGTTGCGCTTCCGCAAGAGCATCATCGTAAGACCAGCCTTCTTCCACCATCTTGGTCATCATGAAGTTGGAAGTTCCGTTGACCACGCCAAGCACGCGCGTGATTTTATCAGAAGCCAAGGAATTTGCTAAAGTACGAAGAATTGGAATCCCACCAGCTACTGCTGCTTCATAGTAAAGTGCTACCTTGTTAGCTTTAGCGATTTCTAACAATTCTGCACCATGGACAGCCAAAAGGTCCTTGTTAGCAGTAACAACGTGTTTTCCAGCTTCGAAGGCACGAGTGATAAAGGTTTTAGCAGGTTCGATACGCCCCATCAATTCCACTACGATCGTAATGTCTTGATCTGACAAAATGTCATCCACATTGGTTACAAAGTTAAAGTCATTCCCTGCTGCAAGCAAGCGATTCTTTTCATCTTCATCCTTGACCAACACCTTAGCAACTTCAATCTCTGAATGTGCCGATTGATTGATTTTTTTTCCATTTTCCTTTAGGAGGAAAGGCACACCACTTGCAACGGTACCAAATCCTAGTAAAGCAATTTTAACTGTCATGTTTGTCTCCTCGAAATTTTCTAATATAGCCATTATAACAGAATTTTGTGAAAATTCCTATTATAGTAAATCACTATTTCAGTCTAGAAAAGAAAAAACGAATCTGATGATTCGCTCTTCTTAAAATCTAGAAATAGCTTTCCAGAAATGATTATCCAATCTTTTGTAGATTGAGCACTGCATCATGATTCATCAAGACTTGACCATACTCCTGCAAGACTGAACGACTGATATCACTATCGTCCGCAAACTCACGCATACGAGCCAACAGCCAAGCTGGATATGGACTTGGATGATTTTCAATATCCACTAAAATGGTCAAATAATAGCGCTCATTCATCTTGTAGAGTTCAGAAGTTTCCATCTCAAAAGTCACTGTCTTGGCAAAAGTAACCAAGTCAGCCAACTTAGCAAAAGAAAGGATGTAATAGATGTAAGGCTCTTTCTTGCTATCAGCTTCTTGTTCAGCATGCTCTTGCTCTTCTTCCTTAGCTTCGACTTGCTCTAGAGATTGAATCGCTTCGATGTCATCCTTGGTTTTGTCTGCGATGCTTTTTTCCAAGGTTTTGATAAATTCATCTGGCGACATTTGGGCTAATTCTTCCATATCTGGTAAATCCGATAAGTCTTCAAAATCTAGATTTTGGTCAATCTTTGATTTGGTTACAAAGACATCTACCTTATCAGGTTTTGGAGTCACACGGAAGCTCAACATGCCTGTATCCAAAAAGCTCTCAGGCATCTCTAACTCATCCAAGATGGCATAAAAAAACTCTTCTGTTTTTTCTTGAGGAACGAGAAAGTCAGCAATCTCCATTCCTCGATCCATCAAATCTTCTAAAGACATCGTGATTTTTAAAGTTGTATCACTGATTTGTTTCATTTTCATTGCTAGTAACCTCATACTTTCAGTTCTATCTATTATACTAGATTTTTACGATTTTATCAAAAGAAGGCTCCTCTGTCGGGATAGATTTTCCATAAGGTAACTTCTCTAGAAGACTCTAATACTCTTCGAAAATCTCTTCAAACCACGTCAGCTTTATCTACAACCTCAAAGCGGTGCTTTGAGCAACCTGCGGCTAGCTTCCTAGTTTGCTTTTTGATTTTCATTTAGTATAAAAGAAAATTTCTGCAGACAAATAGAAAAAGCCTTCAAAATCGGCTCTTAGCCAACTTTGAAGACCTAATACATCAGAAAGCTTATAGTTTAAAGGTTGCTACACCGAGGATAGAACGATTTAAGTTTCTGAGAATTTGAAGACTTTGCTCAAATTTCTTATAACGAGTCACTCCGTATTCTTCAACAAGAAGGACGGTATCTCTTTCTAAAAGAGATGGTACATCTTGTAAATCTACAAAATGCATTCCTTTCAAAGCCTCTTGATTTTGTTTTAATTTATCTAGAATAGCTTTATTTGAGCTAACAATAGTCAATTCTTGTCCAGCATTTTTGTATGATAGAATATCTGCTAGGTTGGCAATTGTTGTAATCTCTGTTACAAAATCAATTTGATACTGAGAAAAATCACCTGCTCTATTGATTGTTGGATTAAAGAGATAAACCAATACATTTCCCATCACAACCAAAATCACACAGACTACTCCAATAACAGCTAAACGTAGAATCAAGTTTTTCACATTCAATCCAAGCGCTGTCTCACCATTTGCATTCAATTCTTTAGAGTTGATGGTTTCCAATTTTTCAATTTTTACATTTGCATAAGTGTGTTTAAATTTCTCAATCAATCCATCAATTTTTCGCTCCAACAAGTCATTAGCATCTTTACTTGGTGTCAAAATTTTCACACCAACCCCTGCATCGTCAATCATATAGTAGACAGTCAGTTTTTTCCACCAATAGTCACTTGTAGAATTTTTCAAGGTTGTCTCTGTCGTATCCAATTCACTGGCAATTTTTTTCAACTCACTCGGTTCTACATCATTGAAAAGATAAGCTCCATTCAAATTCCCATCAATCAATTTTCCGTAGAAATCACTATAACCACCAATTTGATGATTCAAAATCGTTTTAGCTGAATCTTCTGGAGGGGTGATTTTATAGCTGATATAAGTTGAATAACTTGTTGTGTCTTTGACAGTATTTTTATTCTTAACTGCTTTAATTGTAAATGGTACAGCAATGAGAGCAAATAAAGCGATGAGAGCTAGAATATTTGCTTTTCGTTTTTTGTATAGATTTGCAAATAAATCCGCTACTGAATAATGTTCAAACATGATTTTTTTCTCCTTTGTTTAGTAGATACTGGTTCTCTTTTGTAAGCATTTTCGCTACGAATATAATCACAAGAACAATTCCCCAGAATTGCATTGTAAATAAATTGAAGAAACTTTCTGAAAAGCTACTTCTTGGCATAAAGAATAGATTATTCAAGATGAGTAGGGACAAGGCAAATAGGATTGTTCTTGAACGATAGGCTACTTGTAGCATGGCTATGAATAACATACCTAGCAAGAGACTAAGTAGAAAGACTCCTATCATACCATAGTCGGTATACAACTCCATAATATAGCTACTTCCGATACCATGTCCTTTCAAGTATTCCTTGTTCAAGACAAGATAGGATAGATTATGGGCATAACTATTACTATCAATAGCTAGTTCCACACTATTGGTTGTATGTTCAAAGGCTTTTCCTCCGAAAATGGCCCCTAAACTTCCCCTTGCAAAATAATCAAGGACAGGACCAAAAGTAAAATTGCGTAAATCTCGGTAAGGGAGGCTACTGTTAAATAGAAAGCCTCGAGCCAAAACACCAAAACTGGTTCCTTGTTTATAGATAAAGTCAAGCAGGATATCCCAGAAACCTGTATGGGAAACCTGGACATTATCCCGTACATAATTGAGTATTCCCATCGCTAACATGAGAATAGGAGAACCTACAAAAATAGCTAACTTTTCTTTAAACCCAATCCATTTTCCCTTTTCAGTTTGCTCCCGCATAAAGTAATAAACAAAAGCAAATAAAATACTTAAAATAAAGGGATTTCGTGTCCCGATTGCCAAATGAATAGTATTAGCTGCAATAAAGGAGACAAGCACTGCTGTTGCCTGCAATTTCTTTGGCTTGGTTGCCAAATACATACACATTGCATAGACCGTAAATGTTGATAAGATATAGGTAAAATAAGGCAGTTTACTTTCAAAGTTTGCATAGTAGGCGTAGTAGGAAGTCTGCAAGCGATACAGGAGTCGTTCAAATAAGCGAATAAAATAGAAAGGATAGGTTAGAAGAAAAACTCCTAGCGATACAAAGCGCAACCGCTTGATGTAAACCTCTTTTAGAGAACTTTCTATCTTCGATACTTGTATTTTCTTTCTAGCTATAAAATAGCGAGCTAGGAGCCCCCCTGTGGTCAATCCCAATATCGAAACCATGACAACTATAAAGGCAAAACGATAGGCTATGGGATGATAGGTATCCAAAGCGCCATCTCTAAAATAATCAATGGTCGGCCTTGATACCAGAAATACAAAAATAGTTAAAAAGAAAATAAAATGGATTAAGTAATACTTGATATCATTCCAACAAGCAATTAAGCTACTAACCAGTAAGAACAATAAAGTAGAAAGCAAGCTAACATTGTTATTATTAAACAGATATACAATTCCACTTACTAGCGTCAAGGCATAACTGACTATGGTCAAACTAAATAATAATCGTTTTCCATCAATCACTTGCTCACCCCCGTTCTAATGTAATTTTTTAGATTTTTCAATATTTTTTAGTAATAAGAATCGGTATAAGGAAATATTTATGAATAGAGCCAAAGCACTAATTCTTCTCCCCTTGCGGAAAATTGGATTCCTAGCAATAGCAAAGGCATGGCTTTTTAAAAAACGATGAATCTGAGAATAGGCTTCAAATTGTTTATACTGATCATCTAGTAACATCTTATCCAGAATAAAGAAGTGGGCATAGGCCAATCTGAAAAAAGCAACCTCTTTCAAGTCAGGATAGTTTTTCACAACTTCATTGTAAAACTTTTGGTAGATATCAATATAGGCTAAATCCTTCTCTGCATAGGGTTTAGTCGTAATACTATCCCCTCTATGGAAATAGTAATAATAGGGTTTGGTATTAACAACGTACTTCTTAGCCAACTTGATTAAATCAAAATGATAATAAGCATCTTCATAAATCAATCCCTTTGGAAAGGATAGGGCAGTTGCAATCTCTCTCTTGATTAGCTTATTACAAATCGTTCCAGGTATTTTTTCACCTATGAGGTATTCCCTCAGAAATGTTTGGGAATCACAGACAAAATACTCATCCTGATTGGCTGACTGTGGGCTTTCATCATTAGCATAGACATTCATGACACCACAGCTCGAAACATCCGCATCTTCTTGAATTAATTGCTCATATAAGCTCTGAATCATTTCTGGATGGATATAATCATCTGAGTCAATAAAAATCAGATAATCTCCGTGAGCCTGCTTCATTCCATCGTTTCGTGCTTGCGACAAACCTTCATTCTTTTTATGAAGCACTGACACCCTATCATCTTGTTCAGCGATTGAATCACACAAGCGACCACTTTCATCCGTTGCTCCATCATCAACAAGAATGATTTCCAGATTCTGATAGGTCTGCTTCTGAATGGAAGCTATCGATTTTTCTAGGTACTGCGCCACATTATAGACTGGCACAATGACACTAATTAATGCAGTTTCCATGCTACTCCTCTAATAGTTTTTCTACTTGTTCGATTTGTTTGGCAATTGTAAATTGCTGAATGAACTGGCTAGACTCATGGACATCAAAATTTGAGGCAGAAGTCATGTAGTCAATAATTGCCTGAGCCGCCTCTTGATTGCTCTCAATGATTTGTCCAAATCGTCCTTCTTGAGATAATTCCTCAGCTCCTCCGACATCCGTAGAGACAAAAGGAATTCCCAGACTCAAGGCTTCCACATACACTCCAGGAAAACCTTCTTGTTTAGACATAGACAAGAGAACTTTCGTCTGAGATAAATACTGATAAGGATTTTTTTGATAACCAAGGAAATGTACATAGTCTTCAAGCTCATATTCTTTGACGCGTTTTTTCAGTTCCTCTTCCATATCCCCAGCCCCGATAAAATAGAGATGATAGTTTTTTCCCTCTTGGTGTAATAATCGTATCACTTCCACCACACGGTCAGAACCCTTATTTTCCTCAATCCGTCCGATAGTACAGATACTTTGAGACGCAATCTCGATATCGATCTTCTCTTTAGATTTTTCTAAAATAGTCTTAAAGTCATATCCATTGTAAACTGTCCGTAATTTCGAAGCATAATCTGGATAGACTTCCTTGATAGAATTGCTGGTTTTATTCGAAATTCCTACAATGGTATCCGCAGCATCCAACTGGCGTCTATGTGACTCCCTTTTTGAGCTATCCTTAAGAAATTCTTCGATACTTCCATGAATCCAAGAGATTTTCTTGACTTCTTTTCTTTTAGAGAACAAAAGTGGAGGATTCATAATGGTAAAAGAAACTTCAACATCATAGTCATCTTTCACAAGCAAACGACGGGTCAGTCTTGGAAAATAAATTCTCATCCTCCACAAAAGAGCTCGTAACCATCTAGCTTGGCGATAATCCTGAAGGGATTTTAAAATGCGTACATGCTTGGGAACAGATTCGTATCCTTTATCAAAATGTTCCATTTCAAGAATATCAATATCATACTTTTCTGGATCTAGATTTGAAACAATGGTAGATAGAATCTTCTCTGCTCCACCCCCGAGAGAAAAAGACCACATAAAAAATAATATTTTTTTCTTAGCCACCATATTCTCCCTTGTATTCTTTATAAGACTTATCCATATCAGCGATGACAGCATCATGATGTGGTAGCTGCTTGTCTGCTGGTGGAGGTGTCATGTAGTCTCCAAAAGCAGTGCTGAGATAGGCATCATAGCCAACTGGAATGGGCATCTCTGTCTCTTCAAATGGCAAGAAAAGATTATCCTCAAAAGATTCGATTAGGTACTTGTTTCTCATGTAACCAGGACCCGAGCATAATTCAGTGATTCCATCGCTCTCAGCTAGACTGTATTTGGTCATTTTTTTCTCAGCCTTTTTCCAAATGCGATAACGGAGAGATTTTGGCGTCACGCCCAGTAAAATACGGCTTCCCCATTTCATAAGTGCACCATGCTTTTCTGGAATAGTTTGGGCACAAAAGAGTGAATAAATCAAGGCCCAACGAACCTGTTTTTTCCGCTCAGCTGGATTTTTCGGATAATAATCCAAAGGTAACACATCTAAGGCCAGACCATGTGGCAAATCCAAATCCTGCTGATAAGGCTTAATACAAGTCGTTTCCTTGTCACGAATGGTAATAAAAAGATTGCGGTCGACAAAATCCTTATTACTCTTTGACAAGAAATAACGCTCATCTGCATAACGAGGCCATAATTCTGCTAATTTTTCATAGTCCTTACGGGGCATAAAAAAGTCTAGGTCGTCGTCCCAAGGAATAAACCCCTTGTTTCGAAGGGCACCAATAGCACCTCCTCCACAGAGATAACAGAGCAAATCATATTCTTTACAAAAGGCCACAAAATATTCAGCCATCTCCAGACTTCGATCCTGAATTGCTTTTAAATCAGTCATATTGTTCATTATTCTTTCTATCGTATCGTTTCATTATACCACAAATAAGGGGTGAAAATCTATTGCAGACTGTAAAAAATCAAAGCCTGATTGCTGGATAAATAGCCTTCAAACTTTGATTTTTCTGTCTTAACTTATCTCATTCCCATTTGAGCGAGCTTGGTTTGATATTTATTTTGATCGACCAGCAAGCCCAAGCCTCCATAAACATCATAGGCATCGACCCAATCACCTAGTTCTGGAACTGTTAATCTCTCAATGCCATTTTGTGCTCCATCTAGGAAGGATAAGCCATTGGTCAGTAGGAAACTATAAGGAACATTCGTAGAGGTCATCCCAAAGACCTTCCCAAGTGCTTCTGATCCAGTAAAGAGTTTGGTTGGATCCTTGAGCTGTTGCAGAACAGCTGTCAATACTTGCTGTTGTCTCTTGGTACGACCGTAATCACCTTCATCATCATCACGGAAGCGTGCATAATTGAGCAAGGTTGAACCGTTCATCTGCTGTTTCCCAACTTTAATCGTCTGGGTTGGAGACTCTGTTTCCGTAGCATGCAAATCATCTCCCACCGTAGCTTCGGTTAAAGGTTGACCTTCTAAGGTTGAGAATTTGGCATCAATCGTCACACCATCAGGAAATAGAGTGTCAATAGCGGTTGCGAAGGCCTGGAAATCTACCAAAGCGTAATATTTAATATCCAAGTCAAAATTATCTTTCAATACTTGGCGAACCATTTCTGCCCCTTTTTGGCCTTCTTGTTCCCCTAGTTCATAGGCCACATTCAATTTATTATCGGATTGTTTTCTACCGTTAATGACTTGGCTATAACCGTCTATATAAACCAAATTGTCACGCATGAAGCTGACCAGCTTGATTTTCTTATCTGAGCCACCAACGTTTAAGACCATAATCGAGTCCGTTCTCGTTTCAGCACTATTTTGGCCAATCCGTCCATCCGTCCCCATAATCAAAATATTAACCCCATCCTTGGTATCTTGACCATGAAAAACTTCTACTTGAGCTGCCTTAGCATTGGCAGGTTTATTTGGATCCGCATTTGAATAGCCTTTTAGGAACATAAAAATCATGCCAAAACCGACACAGGCTAGAAGAGCAAGTAATCCTGCAAAAATGCGCCCCCAACGAATCTTACGTTTTTTGGACTTAACCTTTGGAAGAGAATGACTTTTCTGGTATTTTTTTGCACGACTTCGGTTACCATAGGATGGAAGAGGAGACTGATTGACTGATTTCATGAAAGACTCTTCCATATCGTGATTTTCATTATGAATTTCTGGAGAAACTTCACTACCACTAGCCATATTTAACTTACCTTGCAGGTAAGCAAACTCTTTTTTCTCTCGCTCATTGAGGTAATGAATGTTCTTAAAGAGATAGTCATAACGCAACTGCTCATGATGACTTAAGGGATTTTCTTTACTCATCTTCTCTCCTTTCCATGGTCTGATAATGGATAAATAGGATAGGCACCCAGCACTTTATACTGGATTCCAATCGCTTCTAATTCTTTTTGGGCAAAGTGGACCAGGTCCTTATCGGCATAATCAACATCGATAATGAAAAAGTATTCACCCAGTGCTGTCTTGAGTGGCCGACTTTCAATTTTTGTCAGGTCAATTCCTCGCCAAGCAAAAGTCGACAGGGCCTTATAAAGTGCACCGGGAAGGTTGTCAGGTAAGGTCAAGGCCAAACTCATTTTCTCAGTTTGTGCTTTCAAGGGAATAGAAGGCTTTTCAGCTCCCAAAACCCAGAAACGTGTGAAATTGGCTTCCATTTCCTGAATATCCTCGGCAATCAGTTCCAAGCCATATTCTTCAGCAGAACTTCTAGGTGCAATTGCTGCAAAGGGCTGGTCTGGATGTTCGGAAATAAAACGGGCCGCATAAGCTGTACTAGCTGTTACCTCGATTTGGGCTTCTGGATACTGTTCATCGATGAATTTCTTTCCTTGAGCCAAGGCCTGTGGATGAGAAAAAATCTTTTCAATCTTAGTGTGACCTGGAACCACCATCAATTGCTGATGAATGGGTTGAACGATTTCTGCTACTGCTTGAATGCGAGCCTGATGAAAAAGGTAGTCCAAGGTTTCATGAACACTACCCTCGATAGAATTTTCAACTGGCACCACAGAATAGTCCACCAAGCCTTGCTCATAGGCCTTGATGACATCTGTAATGTTGGCAAAGGCCTGCAATTCCTCCTGAGGAAAAGCTGTCTGCACAACGTGGTGTGAAAATGATCCCTTGGGACCTAGATAAGCAATTTTCATCTTAGTTCCTCTATAATTTCCTCTGGGCTTAGCTTGGTCACATCCAAAACCCGACTAGCTACTTCCTCATACCAAGCCTGTCTTTCTTGAAAAATCGCTGCAAGTTCTTCCTTGCTATTATTTAGAAAAAGCGGACGCTGATTTTCCTTATCAGCTGATATGCGTTGGTAGAGGGTTTCAAAATCAGCTTTCAGGTAGATGTTATCAGAATTGATCTTGAGTAAGTCACGATTTCTCTGAGAAATGACCACTCCACCGCCAGTTGACACAACTTGGTCTCTTTGTAGTAAATCAGATAGAACTTCAGACTCTATCTGTCGAAAGGCCTCTTCTCCCTTTTCCGCGAAAAAATTCGCAATGGACATACCTAGGCGCTTCTCAATCAGAGCATCCATATCAAGGTAATTAGGGTCCAAGCCTCTTGCAATAGTCGATTTGCCAGCCCCCATAAATCCTAGTAATACCTTAGCCATGAATCAAGCTCTCCAAATCATCAAAGAAGCTAGGATAGCTGGTATTGATGGCTTCTGCACGATCAAGCTCCACTTCTCCATCAGCAGCCAAGAGGGCCGCGATAGCCGTCATCATGCCGATACGATGGTCTCCAAAAGTATTGACTCTAGCACCGTGAAGGGCTGATTTTCCTTTGATAATCATTCCATCTGCTGTAGGTGCGATATCCGCACCCATGCTATTTAAAGCGTCTGCCACAACCTGAATGCGATCTGTTTCCTTAACCTTGAGCTCCTCAGCATCCTTGATAACTGTTACTCCTTGAGCTTGGGTTGCAAGAAGTGCAATAATGGGCAATTCATCAATCAAGCGTGGAATCAAGGCACCACCAATCTCTGTTCCCTTGAGATCTGAAGACTCAACAGTTAAGGTAGCAGATTTAGCGACTGGATCGATTTCAGTTATTTCCAATTTTCCACCCATGGCACGAATGACATCGATAATACCGGTGCGCGTTTCGTTGATACCCACATTCTGCAGCACTACACGAGAGTTTGGAACAATCAAACCTGCGACTAGCCAAAAGGCTGCACTGGAAATATCTCCTGGTACGACAACCTTTTGTCCAGTCAATTTTTGTGGTCCTTGGACTGTGATTTTTTTGCCGTCCACACTTAAATGACCACCAAATTGTTGTAACATATCTTCAGTATGATTACGGGTGCATTCTTTCTCGATAATAACTGACTTACCATTAGCTTGTAAGGCTGCAAACATCAAGGCTGACTTGACTTGGGCAGAGGCAATTGGCAACTCATAATGAATAGGTGTTAGGCTTTTCGTCCCTTTTAAATGAAGGGGAGGCAGGTCTCGCTCAGTTTGCCCCGAAATGCTGACGCCCATTTTTTTCAGAGGAATAGTCACACGGTCCATGGGACGTTTGGAAAGACTATCGTCTCCGAACATTTCTACTTCAAAATCTGCACCAGCAAGGACACCTGAAATCAGACGAATCGAGGTTCCAGAATTTCCCATATCAAGGGCATTTTGCGGCGCTTTTAAGCAATCCATGCCTACACCTTGAATGGTAATAACCCCATCTTTGTCCTCAATTTCAACACCAAGGTCACGAAAAACCTGCATGGTCGAAAGGACGTCTTCGCCACGTAATATATCATAAACCTTGGTCTCACCCTCAGCCAAACTTCCAAAGATAATGGAACGATGACTAATAGACTTGTCACCTGGAACTCGGATACTGCCGTGTAAGTGGCGAATGTTTGTTTTTAGTTTCATACTAGACCTCATACTTGCAATACTTTTACCTATTTTATCATAAAAAGCCAGAAATTCCTTAAAAATTTCTGACTTTATGATAGTTATTTTCTTATTTTAGCAATTCTGAAACTGGTTCGAAAACAATTTTTTCAATGTCAGAAAGGTAAATTGCCAATTGTTGTTGTTTGGTAAAGAATTCTGATAAGAGGCTATTCCCCTGAATCTGCTTGCCAAAACCTTCCATCTTAGCTTGGAAGGAAGCATCTGGCATTTGACCTGTCTGCGCTAGTTTTTGAATTTCCTCTTGAAAGGCAACATATTCTGTAAAAATTTTGCTTGCCTCAGCATCTGCTGAAATAGCATCTTTAGCTGCTTTAACAGCCTTGTATTCTGATAATTCGCGTAGACCGCGACTGAGTTCGTTTGCACTATCGTAAATATTTGACATGATTTTCTCCTTACTTGATGACGACTGTGTAGTCGGTATTTTCTGTTATGAGATGCTCAGCTCTTTCCAAGTCTTGAGCATTTTTAAATGAAATTTGTAGGATTCCGTGAATATCTTCACGGTTTTCCTCATTGATGTGAATATTAACCAAGGAAGTTCCACGTAGCAGTTCCAAAATCCTCAAGATGACATCTTCTTCATCGGGAACGTCAACATAGAGGTCGTAAGAACTGTCCACACCGCCACGCTTATGTATTTCCATGGCCTGACGTTGCTCACGCGCTTGGTTGAAAAAATTCCAGATTTGCTCCTCATCTCCCTTGCTGATGGCCTGACCAATCTCTTCCAAACGCTCCTTAAAATCCTCAATTCGGTCCAGAATAGTCTCACGATTGGACAAAAGAATGGAAGTCCACATACCTGGCTCACTTTCCGCAATTCGAGTCATATCTCGGAAACCACCGGCCGCAAAGCGCCTTGCCATCTCATGTTCTTGAGCATAAACCGCAGTCTGTTCCATGAGACTGGAAGCCAGAATATGAGGAAAATGGCTAATCTGAGAAGTGACTCGGTCATGCTCCTTGGCATCAATCTCTATAAAGCGAGCGTGAAGACCTGAAAGCAGATCCTTCATTTCCTCAAGTGTGTCAGGACTTGTCAGACTCGAAGGCGTGAAAATATAATAGGCATTTTCAAAAAGATTGACATCCGCAGAAGCAGCCCCTGTCTTGTGACTACCAGCCATGGGATGGGCCCCGACAAAACGAACAGCCTTGCCAGACAAATACTGCTCCGCTGCATCTACAATGGCTGACTTGGTTGAACCAGCATCTGAAATAATGACGCCTTCTTTTAAGTCCAAGTTAGCCAACTCCTTAATGAAAGCAATGGTTTGCTTGATTGGCAAACTGAGAATAATGATATCTGCCAAAGGAGCAAAACTAGCAAAATCATCCGTTGCACGGTCAATCATGCCTTCTTTCAAGGCAATATCTCTCGAAGCTTGACTGCGATTATAACCTAAAATTTCATAATCTGGATGATCGCGTTTGATACCAAGTGCCATCGAGGCACCGATCAAACCAAGACCTGCGATATAGACTGTTTTTGCCATAGGAACTCCTTAATAGTTCTTTGTATAGTCTCGGTGTTTGGCTACCGCTTCTTTTAATTCCTCTAGATTGTCTGATGAGAATTTTTCAAGGATTTCTTGTGCCAGAACCGTTGCCACAACAGCTTCCATAACTACACCTGCAGCTGGAAGAGCGGTCGGATCACTTCTTTCAACAGTTGCCTTATAGGGTTCGTGGGTTTCGATATCCACACTCATAAGAGGCTTATAAAGAGTAGGAATGGGCTTCATGACGCCACGAACAACGATGGGTTGCCCATTGGTCATACCACCTTCAAAGCCCCCTAGATTGTTGGTACGGCGAGTATAGCCGTCTTCTTTAGACCAGAGAATTTCATCCATGACCTGGCTGCCTTTACGATAACCAGCTTCAAAGCCAAGACCAAATTCCACCCCTTTAAAGGCATTGATAGAGACGACTGCTTGGGCAAGTCTGGCATCTAATTTTCTGTCCCATTGGACATAGGAACCAAGACCAACTGGAACACCTCCAACGACTGTTTCCACAACCCCACCGATGGTATCACCGTCACGTTTTATTTGGTCAATATAATCCTTGATTTCCTGTTCTCTTTCTTGGTTAACAATAGAAACTTCAGACCGGGCAGCTCTTTCCTTAATCTCAGCGACTGTTAGATTTTCAGGAACATCGATTTCCTTGCCACCAAAGACAACGACATGGTTGGCAATCTCCATATCCAGCTCAGCCAAGAGGCGTTTGGCTACTGCTCCCACTGCTACTCGCATAGTTGTTTCACGAGCTGATGAACGCTCCAAGGAATTTCGCAAATCATCAAAACGGTACTTGATCCCCCCAACTAAATCAGCATGACCTGGACGTGGATGGGTGATTTTCCGTTTGCTTTTTAGGCGGTCTTCAATGTCCTCTGCAGACATGATGTCCAGCCATTTTTGGTGATCTTTATTGACGACATCCATTGTAATAGGAGCCCCAGTAGTCTTGCCATGGCGAACACCCGAAGTAAAGACAACCTGGTCACTCTCAATCTTCATACGACCACCGCGGCCGTAGCCACCCTGACGACGTTTAAGGTCTCCATTAATATCCTCAGCTGTCAAAGGAAGTCCTGCTGGAATTCCTTCAATGATAGCCGTCAGACGGGGACCGTGTGATTCTCCTGCAGTTAAATATCTCATACACTCTCCTTATTTTACCAAGTAGTCTTTCATCTCTTCCAGAGAAACTGGGTGAATGGTTGCCGAACCAAGCTCTGGCACCAAGACCAATTTCAAGGTATTGCCACGCGCTTTCTTATCATGAGTCAAAGCCTGATAAAGCTTGTCAACATCCCAGTTTTCATAGTCAACAGGCAAGCCAAATTTCTGACACATTTCTGTGATGGACTGGGTAATGCCAGCTGGCATGAGACCCTTTTTCTCAGCAACCTTGGAAATCTGTACCATACCCATAGCCACAGCTTCTCCATGCATGACTTTCCCATAACCAGCCGTTGCTTCAATAGCATGACCAATAGTGTGCCCAAAATTGAGGTAAAGGCGAACACCGTTATCCAACTCATCTTCGACCACCATCTTGCGCTTAACCTGACAAGAATGTTCAATCAAAGTCTCCGAACTTTCCAATATACTCTCTACAGAACCATCCAACTCCGTCAAGATTTTCCAAAGTTCTGGATCCTCAATCAAGCCATACTTGATGACCTCACCCATTCCTTCAATCAACTCTCTTTTTCCAAGTGTTTCAAGAACAAGTGGGTCAATCAGAACCCCATCTGGTTGGGCAAAGGTACCCACCATATTCTTAGCAAATGGAGTGTTGACACCTGTCTTTCCGCCAATAGAAGAATCCACCTGGGCTGTCAAACTAGTCGGAATCTGAACAAAATGAATACCCCGCATATAGGTAGAGGCTACAAAACCAGCCAGGTCCCCAACGACACCGCCACCAAGAGCCACGATTCCATCGCTACGAGTCAGACCTTGCTTAACTAAAAATTCATAGACTTTCTGGACAGTGGTTAAATTCTTTCTTTCTTCCCCTTCTAAAAAGTCAAAAACTGCTACCTGAAAACCAGCATCTTCTAGGCTGAGCTTGACCTTCTCTGCATAAAGAGAAGCTACATGGTTATCTGTCACAATGACTACCTTTTGTGGTTGCCAGAGTTCTCGCAACCATTGACCTGCCTGAGCCAGACAGCCTTTTTCAATCTGAATATCATAAGGATGATGAGGAATATCGATTCTGATTTTCATAGGAGAATCTCCCTTTCTTTATTGGTATTTTTCTGTTAAGGACTGCCAAATCTCTTCCGTCGGCATTTCCTTGCCTGTCCACAGTTGAAAAGCTTCTGCAGCTTGATAGAGCAACATTCCCAGACCATTGACCGCTGGATTACCCTGCCTCCTAGCCCATTTCAAAAATGGTGTTTCAAAGGGTTGGTAAATGATATCTGCTACTAAAAGAGTTTCTGATAGGACAATGTTTTCAGGAACTGGAGATGATTGACTATCCATGCCCACACTGGTGGCATTGACCAGTAAATCCGACTCAGCAATCCTTGCTTGCAGTTCGGGAACATCTTCTAAAGCATACAAGTCCACTTTAAAGCCTGTCTGCTCTTGTAACTTGTCTAGATAAGGTCTTGTTTTTTCAATAGAAACTGAACGAACAAAGACAGAAATCTGACTGACGCCGTCCAAAATAGCCTGTGCCAAAATGGACTTGGCCGCACCACCAGCACCCAGCAGGGTCATCTTTTTACCTGAAATTGTAAAAGAAGGCAAGCTCTTAAAAAATCCCTTGCCATCTGTATTATATCCAATTAAATTGCCATTCTCATTGACAACCGTATTAACCGCACCAATCAAGCGCGCTTCATCGCTCAGCTCATCCAAATAAGAAATCACCTGCTCCTTATAGGGCATGGACAGGTTTATGCCAAACATCTGGTAGCGACGAATATTGGCCACTGTTTCTGCCAAATCACCCGCTTCAATCTCCCAAGCCACGTAAGCACCATTGGTAGCTGTCGCCTCAAAGGCACCATTGTGGATAAAGGGGGAAATAGAATGCTTAATAGGATTGGCAACAACGGCAGCTAAACGTGTATAGCCATCAAGCTTCATCCAAAATCTCCCGAATTTTTTTCATGTTAGCTAGGGAAATCTGACCTGGGGCACTTGCCTCATCTAGACTAGCAAAGGACCAGCTAGAACCTGTCACATCCGCAGTGATACGAGAGACCTTGCCCACCTTGCCCATAGAAATCGTCACATATTCCTGTTCAGGATTGAGGGTTTTAAATCCTCGTGTATAGTTCATCAAGTCTAACACATCCTGCTCCGTATGAGCCATCACCGCAACCTTGACAAGTTTTGGATTTAAGCTCGTCAATTCTGACAAGATCTCCATCATGTTTTCAGGTGTTTCTTGGAAATTATGGTAACTCAAAACGAGATTTGGGAAGTCCAGCATTTCCTCAAAAACATCCTTGTAGCTATAGTACTCAAAATCAATATAGTCTGGTTGATAGAGTTGTGCCACTTCCTTGATTAGATGGATATATTCTTCTGGAGAAAGGTCGATTTCTCCCCCTTCAGAGCGAGTTCGCAACGTGAAAACTAACTCACGGCCTGCGAATTTTTCAAAAATAGCTGGAGCCACCTGCAAAATCGCTTCCTTAGGCAGATAGTCGGCACGCCATTCAATGATGTCGGCATCTAGGTACCTCGTGACATCCAGAGCCTGGACCTCCTCTAAACTTCTTGGCATTACTGAAACAATTAATTTCATTTACTAACCTTCATACTAATCACCTTGAGGTAATTACTACTTTCATCTTTTTTATTATAGGCAAAATCTGCTGGAAGACCGTATTTATTTAAAATCTGGTAACTTCTTCCTGCAAAGCCTTTATCAATTTGTTCTGTAAATTTCTGGCGGGATACATTGGCGGCATTGGTGCTGGCAATAATAATACCGCCCGGATTTAAAATCTCAAGACTTTGGGATATCAACTTATGATAATCCTTAGCCACAGAAAATGTTTGTTTTTTGTTCCGAGCAAAGCTAGGCGGATCTAGAACAATCACATCATAGGTCAAGTCTTTTCGTTTGGCATACTTGAAATACTCAAAAACATCCATGACTATAAAACGATGGTCGTCTGTGCTGATTCCATTAGCCTGAAAATGAGCTTGAGACAATTCTCGTGAACGTTTAGCTAGGTCAACCGAAGTAGTCTGGTTTGCTCCTCCCATGGCCGCAGCCACTGAAAAGGCTGCTGTATAAGAAAACATGTTGAGCAAGGATTTGCCCGTAGCCAATCCATCCACTAGACTACCACGAACCTCGTGCTGGTCTAGGAAAATCCCTGTCATCAAGCCATCATTCATAAAGACTTGATAGAGGACACCATTTTCCAAAACAGTGAAGAAGTCAGGTGCTTCTTGACCATAAACATGGGCAGATTCATAGTCCAAACCCTTAAAGCGGATTTTCTCATAGGTCCCTAAAACCTCAGGAAAAACCTGTCTAAAGGCTTCTGAGATGGTCTGACGAATCTGATAAACATAAGAGTTATACCAAGAAAAAACAGCATAGTCGCCATAAAGGTCCACTGTCAGACCGCCAAAGCCATCTCCCTCTTGGTTGAAGAGACGAAAGGCAGTTGTCAATTCGTCTTGATAGTAGGCACTTCTCTTTTCTTTAGCTTGTCTAAACAGTGCTTCAAAGAAAGCTTGATTGAAGGTCACCTTATCTGTGCTCACAAACCAGCCCAAGCCCTTGTTTTGCTGAGAAAGGTAGGCAGTACCAAGAAAGTTTCCATCTTGACTATGAACTTCTACTTCCTGATCCTTGAGATGAACATCTGCAAGATCACTGGCTTCTAGTAAAACTAGTCCCTTTGAAAGCTTTTTTTCAACCCTTTTGCTGACTCTTATTCTATTCATAGTCACTATTATAGCAAATTTTGTGACAATTCTCAAAAAAGAAACTACCCTTGCTTTTTTACTCTAGTTTTAAAAAATGGTATACTAATACTAATAAAAACTTAGGAAGTAATTGTGTGAGAATCAATTTTAGCAAAATCCAAAAAGCCATGGGTACCAGACTGGGTTTTGTCCTAACCCTTTTAATCCTCTATTGGCTCAAAACCTTACTAGCCTATACCGTTGACTTTAATTTAGATATTCAATTGGGCAAGCTGCAAGGGAATTACCTTGCCTTTATCGCTTTTTTCAATCCCCTTCCCTTGGGACTCCTCCTGCTGGCTCTAGCCCTCTATGCTCGGTCAACCAAGATCTTTTATGGCCTGAGTATAGCTATTTATAGCCTTTTGTTCATTTGGCTTTATTCCAATATCTTTTACTATCGAGAATTTAGTGACTTTATCACGGCCAATACCATGAAAGTGGTCAGCAAGGTGTCTGTTGGTACTGCCGAACTAGAGTTACTGCGCTTTTGGGATTTCATCTATTTTATGGATTTCCCATTGCTGGCTTATCTTCTCTATAAGAAGCTCATCCAGCTGGATAGGAGACCTTTCAAATTCCGCTCCAGTGTTGCTATCACTGCTCTCTCAGCCCTGCTCTTTTCTGCTAATCTTTTCTTGGCTGAAATCGAACGTCCCGATCTCCTATCGCGAGGATTTTCTAATTATTATATTGTTCGTGCCCTTAGTTTGCCAGCCTTTTTAGGTTATAGTGCCAACCAATCCTATAGCGCCAACAAAGAACGTGCTAAGGCCTCTGAGACTGATCTTCAACCTATCACAGACTATATTCAAGAACATGCTGCTAAGCCTAATCCAGACTATTTTGGATTAGCCAAAGGGAAAAATGTGATTTATCTCCACTTGGAAAGTTTCCAGCAGTTCCTACTGGACTATAAACTCAACATAGATGGAACTGATCATGAAGTCACTCCCTTCCTTAATTCACTCTACCATTCGCAATCAACCCTAGCCTTTTCGAATATCTTTAACCAAGTCAAGGCTGGTAAGACCTCAGATGCGGAAACCATGCTGGAGACTGGTTTGTTTGGACTTGACCAAGGCTCCTTCATGGTCAACTATGGAGGTACCAATACCCAGCAGGCTGCGCCTTTTATCCTATCAAAAAATGGCTACCAATCAAGTGCAGTCTTTCATGGTAATATTGGGACCTTCTGGAACCGAAATACAACCTACAAACAATGGGGCTACCAATACTTCTTTGATGCTTCCTATTTTACCAAGCAAGACAGTAGCAATTCTTTCCAATATGGTTTAAATGATAAAATCATGATGAAAGATTCTATCCAATATCTAGAGCACTTGCAGCAGCCTTTTTATGCTAAGTATATCACGGTGTCCAATCACTATCCCTATGCTAGCAATCTGACAGGCGATGAGCTTGGTTTCCCACTGGCTAAAACCAAAGATGAAACAATCAATGGCTACTTCCAAACGGCTAACTATCTGGATAGTGCTATCAAGGCCTTCTTTGACTATCTCAAAGAAAGTGGCCTCTATGAAAAATCCATCATCGTCATCTACGGAGACCATTATGGAATTTCTAACTCCCGCAATCCTGACCTGGCTCCCTTGATTGGCAAGACTTCTGAGAACTGGTCGAATTACGACAATGCCATGTTGCAACGAGTGCCTTTTATGGTGGTCATGCCTGGCTATGAAAAAGGACAAATCATCAATACCTACGGTGGACAAATCGATATCTTACCGACTCTCGAACACCTCCTTGGTATTGAGTCCAATTCCTTCCTTCAAGTTGGACAAGATCTTCTGTCTCCAGATCATCAAGAAATCGTTGCCTTTCGGACTGCCAATTCCTTCGTTACACCAAAATACACCAGTTATGACGGACGAACCTACTATACTGAGAGCGGTCTTGAAATCAGCAATCTTGATGAACAAGCTCAGACTGAACTAGACATTGTTCGGCAGGCAGCCAGCCAACAGCTGAAAATCAGCGACCAGATTCAAACTGGTGATTTGATACGTTTCTACCAAGCAGATCATCTTGGAAAAGTTGATACAGAAAGTATTTCTTACCTCAATTCTTTACCAATTCTGCAAAAGATTGAGCAGGAAAAAGGTAGTCAATCAACCAGTCTCTTTAGCCAACGACAAGGTAAAACCAGTGCTGACCTTTTCAAAGCTCCAAGTTACCAAGAACTCCACCCAGAGTCGGCAGAAACCGAATCAAAATCACAATAAAAAATGCTCTTCCGTCTTGGAGGAGCATTTCTTTTTATAAAATAAAATTCAATGAAAATCAAAGAAGAAACTAGCCTACTACTAGATTGTAGGTAGAGAGGTTGTATCAGCAATATATGTCTGTCAAATTTAGTGACGAAGATAGTAGAAGAAATATGAGGATATAAATCAGCTTCATCAGATATCTGGAAAATTTGATTTTATAGAGAAGCCTTTTGTTACAAACTCAATATACTATCAATAAATAATATTATAGAAGCAACAATAATTATAATTTCACCTATCTGCATAATCCTATTTCGAACTCTAAATATATGTTCTATCAAAAATACTTGAAAAAGACACATTATAGGAATTAACGTTTTTGAAATTGAAAAATATCCAAATAAATAAACTATAAACAACAATAATAGAACTATGTTATATTTCTTATTCAAAACATTCCTCCCTATATTTTTGATTACCAATCTTAATCATTTACAACCACATTCTAACAAACTATAAAAGCGTTTGTCGTATTGAATTTATCAAGCAAGCGACCAACTAGCTCATCTTTTTTCTACTTCTGCTAATATGCGTGACAGGTAGTAACGATAGCTAAAAATAGCAAGACCAAGTAAGAGGATAAGAGCTCCTACTCCCAAGCTGATGGCAAGGATAGTAGATAGAGACCGAACCAAGAATATGCTCACAAGGGCTGAAATCGACAAGATACCACAATAAATTAAGAGTAAAACAATTTTGACTATACCATTTGAACGATTCACTAGATCAGTAATACTACTCCAATTGGTTGACAGATTCTTCACATCCTTAAAATAATGGTGGCAAGAAAGGATGACACTGGCAAGGGTCCAGACTACAAGAAGGTAAATCATCGAAAGGATGGGCAAGCCTAGATATAGAGAAAGACCAAGTAAAATCAAAACTGGTAAAAAGGACTGGACAGCAAATATAATCCAAAATTTCACTTTCACATAGCGAGCAAAGTCAAAAGGTAAACTCTTAAGAAAATCAACATTTTCCCTCTCCAAGGATAAGGCTATTGAATGCAGGCTGGTGATATTGTTATTGACAACAGATATAAAAAGAGCTATAAAAAACAAGGGTAACCAGTATGGAGGATGAATGTCCGGAACTATCTGAGAATCTCGGATGTTGGAAATCAGACCGATCATCATGAGATAAGGAAGGAAAGCACTTGTAAAAAGCACTGTAATCACGCCAGTCCCCTGTCCTAAAAGGGTGAGGTGGTAGCGTAAAACCATACGGAAAAATCCCTTTTTAGTAGTTGAAAGCCCCTCCTTACTGCGACGTTCTTTTTTGACCTTCTCCTCACTATTAAGTAGGATCACATCATAAAAACGAGGCAAAACCTTCTTTTTGGTCAGGTAAAGCAAGAAAAGAGTTAGAATTATCCAAGCGAGCAAACCCAAGATGGCTTCTGTCGAAAAAGGCTCCACTGCTATTTTGTAAAAGAGATGAATAGGATAAAGAAGAGGTGGAATGTCTCTAACTCTGTCAACTATAACTCCAGAAGTCGACTGTAGAAAGAAGACAAATATTAAAGGTATGAGAACTCCTATCCCAATCATCACAATCGAAAAAATAGACTGATACTTTCTGAAGACCGTAGTCTGAGCCAAGAAATGTACTGCCACTACCATCACTAAAGTGACAGAGACAAATAATAAGGTCAAGGACAGTAGCATCAAAGGAAAACCCAGCCAAAGAGAAGGAGTTAGCCTAATGTAGAGGGCTAGAAAATAAGCTAGGATTGGTACAATTCCTGCTAGAGCTGGCAAGAGGACAGACAGTCCTTTAGCAATTATAATCTCTGATTCTTTAAAAGCATAGGGCCTATAAGATGCCAAGTCCTTACTCTCATAAAAGACATTGTAAAATGCAGTGAAAGAAGTTGAAAAAGCAAGCACTAGAAAAATAGCAACCATGAAACTAAAATGAACAGGACTTTCCTCAAAAGGAAAACGAAAGGCTATATTACTAAAAAAGATAAGTAATAAAAGACTGGAAAAAATGTAAGAACTTAGGACTCTAGCGGAAACATTTACTTTTTTTCCAGGATTCTTAGCTTGCTTCTTTCGTAGGTTAGCCAGATTAGCTTCTTGAGATGAATAGAGGATATTGATATCAACTAATTTTTTAATGACCTTGAGACGCATCTGAAACCTCCTCTTTTCTACCAGCAAGGCTAAGATAGATACTTTCTAAAGACTGGTCTGGGTGGTCTTTTCTCAAGTCCTCTACGCTACCACAATAGATCAAATGCCCCTTTTTCAAAATGGCAATCCGATCACAGACTTGCTCAGCTACCTCTAGGACATGAGTTGAAAACAAGACCGTCTTCCCTTTTTGTGCATGTTCCTTCATCATTTTCTTCAAATCAAAGGCAGCCTGAGGATCCAAACCAGTCAAGGGTTCGTCCAAGACCCAAATATCAGGATCAGACAAGAGTGCCCCAATTACAAAGACTTTCTGACGCATTCCGTGAGAAAGGGTTTCAATAACCTGATAACGATTTTCAGCAAAATCAAAAACGTTCAATAGCCTAGCTAGACTAGTCTCCAAATCAGAGCTAGTCAGATCATAGGATGAAGCAATCAATTCCCAAAATTCATTGGCTGTTAAGCGTAAAAATAAGTCAGGCGAGTCTGCTACGTAGCCAATCTTTCGTTTGATAGCCAAGCGATTTTCCGATAACTCCTGACCGTCTACCAAAATACGACCACTACTTGGTGAAATGATACTGACTAGAGACTTTATGGTGGTCGATTTTCCAGCCCCATTATGGCCAATCAAGCCCATAATCTCTCCATTTTCAATCTGCAGATTGAGATTGCTCAAGGCCTCTTTATCACCATACAACTTACTAACATTTTGAAATTCAATCATGAGAAATCTCCTCTCTTTATCTATGTAATTTACTATAATTATAGCGCTTTCATTTTAAAAATCAACATTTTATATAAAATAGTCAAAAACTTATTATTCAGTTTTACGCAAACGTTTGAGCTAACCGATACTTTATGATAGAATAAAGAACAAGATTGACAAGTAAGAGGAAAAATCATGCAAAATCAAACACTCATGCAATACTTTGAATGGTATCTGTCCCACGACGGTCAGCACTGGACGCGTCTGGCTGAAGATGCTCCATACCTAGCTGATCTCGGTATCAGTCATGTCTGGATGCCACCAGCCTTCAAGGCCACCAACGAAAAAGATGTAGGCTATGGGGTCTATGACTTGTTTGACCTAGGAGAGTTCAACCAAAAAGGGACTGTCCGCACCAAGTATGGTTTTAAAGAAGACTATCTTCAAGCCATTCAAGCTCTAAAAGCACAGGGAATTCAACCTATGGCCGATGTGGTGCTCAACCACAAGGCTGCTGCTGATCACATGGAAGCCTTTCAGGTTATCGAAGTGGATCCTGTAGACCGTACAGTTGAACTTGGGGAACCCTTCACCATCAATGGCTGGACTAGCTTTACCTTCGATGGTCGCCAAGATACCTACAATGACTTCCACTGGCACTGGTACCACTTCACCGGTACAGACTATGATGCCAAACGCCGAAAGTCTGGGATTTATCTGATTCAAGGAGACAACAAGGGTTGGGCAAATGAGGAATTGGTCGATAATGAAAACGGTAACTATGACTACCTCATGTATGCCGACCTAGACTTTAAACATCCTGAAGTCATCCAAAATATCTATGACTGGGCTGACTGGTTCATGGAAACGACTGGTGTAGCTGGTTTCCGCTTGGATGCCGTTAAACACATTGACTCTTTCTTCATGAGCAATTTTATCCGTGATATGAAGGAAAAATACGGTGAGGATTTCTATGTTTTTGGTGAATTTTGGAATCCTGACAAGGAAGCCAATCTAGACTATCTTGAAAAAACGGAAGAACGCTTTGACCTTGTTGATGTTCGTCTCCACCAGAATCTCTTTGAAGCCAGTCAAGCTGGCGCAAACTATGACCTTCGTGGCATTTTCACAGATAGCTTGGTTGAACTCAAACCTGACAAGGCTGTAACCTTTGTCGACAACCACGATACTCAACGTGGTCAGGCTCTTGAGTCAACTGTTGAAGAATGGTTCAAGCCAGCAGCCTATACCCTCATTCTCTTACGCCAAGATGGCCTTCCATGTGTCTTTTACGGAGACTACTATGGTATTTCAGGACAGTATGCTCAACAAGATTTCAAAGAAGTCCTTGACCGCCTCCTAGCCATCCGAAAAGATTTGGCCTATGGAGAACAAAATGACTACTTTGATGATGCTAACTGTATCGGTTGGGTACGTTCAGGTGCTGAAAATCAATCTCCAATCGCAGTCCTCATCTCAAATGACCAAGAAAACAGCAAATCCATGTTTGTCGGCCAAGAATGGGCTAACCAAACCTTTGTAGATTTACTTAAAAACCACCTAGGTCAAATTACAATTGATGAGGAAGGTTATGGACAATTCCCAGTCTCAGCTGCTTCGGTAAGTGTCTGGGCAGCCAATACAATCTAATAGTTCATAATAACCAAGCCAGGTCCAATCGGATTTGGCTTTTTTGTAGTCACAAAAAGACCTACCCAAATGGATAGATCTTTATTTTCTTACAATTTACCTGCTACTGCATCCAACAATTCTTGGATTTTAGCTTGATTGCTTCCTCCCGCCATGGCCATGTCTGGTTTACCACCACCACGTCCATCGACGATTGGTGCCAATTCTTTGACAAGGTTTCCTGCATGAAGGTCTTTTGTCTTACTTGCTACAAGGACATTGACCTTGTCACCGATAGCAGCAACTAGGACAAGAAGATCAGAGTAGTCTTTTTGTTTCCAGTTATCCGCAAAAGTACGAAGGGCACCAGCGTCAGATACAGATACTTGACTAGCAATGTAACGGTGACCGTTGACTTCCTTCACATCCTTGAAGATGTCGCCTGCAGCTGCAGCTGCGGCCTTTTCTTTCAATTCAGCATTTTCTTTTTGCAATTGACGAAGTTGTTCTTGAAGTCCTTCTACCTTGTGAGGTACTTCCTTGACTTGAGGTGCTTTCAATGTTGCTGCGACTGCTTTAAGAGCATCTTCTTGTTCACGGTAGGCTTCAAAGGCTTCCTTACCAGTCACTGCCAAGATACGGCGAGTTCCTGATCCAATCCCTTCTTCTTTGACAATCTTGAAAAGACCAATTTCAGAAGTGTTGCCAACGTGGGTACCACCACAAAGCTCGATAGAGTAGTCACCTATAGTAACAACACGGACTTCTTTGCCGTATTTCTCACCAAAGAGGGCCATAGCTCCCATTTCTTTAGCAGTGTCAATATCTGTTTCAACTGTCTTCACTTCAAGAGCTTCCCAGATTTTCTCGTTGACTTGCTGTTCAATCACACGCAATTCTTCAGCAGTTACTGCTTGGAAGTGAGTAAAGTCAAAGCGAAGGAATTCAACTTCGTTAAGAGAACCTGCTTGTGTTGCATGATTCCCAAGGATATTATGAAGGGCAGCGTGAAGCAAGTGAGTCGCAGTGTGGTTTTTCATAACACGGTAACGACGATTTGTATCAATTGCCAAGGTATATTCTTGGTTCAAGGCAAGCGGTGCAAGAACTTCAACTGTATGAAGGACTTGTCCGTTTGGTGCTTTCTGAACATTTGTCACCTTAGCTACAACTGAACCAGATTCATCCAAGATTTGTCCATGGTCAGCGACCTGTCCACCCATTTCAGCATAGAATGGCGTTTCTGCAAAGATAAGAGAGGCAGTTCCTTCTGATACAGCTTCTACTTCTGCATTGTCAGCCACGATAGCCACCAATTTAGAAGATAATTGGCTAGCATTGTAGTTGAAGACACTTTCCACTGTGATGTTTTGAAGGGTTTCATTTTGCATACCCATTGAGCCACCCTTGACAGCTGAGGCACGCGCGCGTTCTTGCTGTTCTTTCATAGCTGCTTCAAAGCCTTCACGGTCCACGGTCATACCAGCTTCTTCAGCGATTTCTTCAGTCAATTCAACTGGGAATCCATAAGTGTCGTAAAGTTTAAATACATCTGAACCAGCAATGACAGATTGTCCTTTTTCTTTCAAGTCTGCTACGATGCCTTGGGCAAAGTGTTGACCTGAGTGAAGAGTACGCGCAAATGATTCTTCTTCGCTCTTAACGATTTTCTCAATAAAGTCACGTTTCTCAAGCACTTCTGGATAGTAGCTTTCCATGATTTTTCCAACAGTTGGAACGAGTTTGTAAAGGAAAGGCTCGTTGATACCCAATTTTTGACCATGCATAGAAGCACGACGGAGAAGACGACGAAGGACATAACCACGACCTTCATTTCCTGGAAGGGCACCATCACCGATGGCAAATGAAAGAGAACGGATGTGGTCAGCGATAACCTTAAAGCTCATGTTGTCGCCATCTTGGTCATAGACCTTACCAGACAATTTCTCCACTTCACGAATGATTGGCATGAAGAGGTCCGTTTCAAAGTTAGTCTTAGCCCCTTGGATAACGGCTACCAAACGCTCCAAACCAGCGCCCGTATCAATGTTCTTATGTGGCAATTCCTTGTACTCGCTACGAGGAACAGCAGGATCTGCGTTAAATTGTGACAAAACGATGTTCCAGATTTCGATGTAACGGTCGTTTTCGATATCTTCTGCAAGCAGGCGAATACCGATATTTTCTGGGTCAAAGGCTTCTCCACGGTCAAAGAAGATTTCTGTATCTGGTCCAGAAGGTCCTGCACCGATTTCCCAAAAGTTGTCCTCGATTGGAATCAAGTGACTTGGGTCCACTCCTACTGCAATCCAGCGGTTGTAAGAATCTTTATCATCTGGATAGTAGGTCATGTAAAGTTTTTCAGCTGGGAAATCAAACCATTCAGGGCTTGTCAAAAGCTCATAAGCCCAAGTGATGGCTTCGTCACGGAAGTAATCACCGATAGAGAAATTCCCCAACATTTCAAACATAGTATGGTGACGCGCAGTCTTCCCTACGTTTTCAATATCGTTGGTACGGATAGCCTTTTGGGCATTGGTAATACGTGGATTTTCAGGAATGATGGTCCCGTCAAAGTATTTCTTAAGGGTTGCTACCCCAGAGTTGATCCACAAAAGTGTTGGGTCATTTACAGGAACCAAGCTCACTGATGGTTCTACTGAGTGACCTTTGGTCGCCCAGAAATCAAGCCACATTTGGCGTACTTGTGCACTAGATAGTTGTTTCATATTGTCTCCTTATTTACTTGTTTAATGTGATTGGCTTTCCAGCATTTCCACATAGTCAATCGCGACACAGAGGGAAATGACTAGATCTGCATAAGCGTCCTCAAGAACCTTTACATTATAGGTAGAGGTCAGATGGAAGAGTTCCTTCTTAATTTCCGTAATCAGCTGATCGCGATCATCCAGCAATTTGAAATTCAAATCCCAGATATTGCCCTCGATACGAAGACCCAGATTATCAAACTCATACTTATCTCGCCAGAAGGTCAACTTCTTACGAATGACAAAACTCGAGCCATCCCGAAGCTGAATCTCAAAACGAGGTAGCAAGGTCAAGATTTCTTTACTGATCTGACTGACCTGTTCACCATTAGCATCATATATTGTAAAAGTTTTGGGAATCTTAAAAAAATGATCCCTCTACCTGATAGGCGATTTCTCCCCTGTCATCCTTGATAGCGAAGCGTTCGCCTCCAAGACGAAACTTTTGTTTGACAAGAAATGTTTTCATCAACACCTCCAAAAATTAAAAGACAAGCTCATATCACGAAGGGCGAAAAACCGCGGTACCACCTTCATTCAATGAACTTGTCATTCTCTTATTCTTATGCAATTGTTAAATTGAGTAGCATGACTTCCTAGCTTAGATGGCTCGCAGCACCGCCATTTCTCTGGACTAAGACAACAGAAAATCAATTCTCAACTTTCTTATTATAACGTTTTTTTATGCTTGCGTCAACTGGAAATCCTCTCCATTGAATCAGACCAATTCCCTACATCTCAGATTACTTTTTCAGAATATACTTTTTCTTACTGCCATTTTTCTTTTTATCCCAACTTTTATTCCAAAGTTTTGAATTGTTAAAGATAGCTTCGAAAATATTTACAAATATAAAGAACCCTATCACCAAATGTATGGAATCAGTTGTTAGGTATTGTCGATCCAAACCATCCTTTAGAGAGAATAGTATAACAGTTTGCTGAACAGTCAAAAAGGCTGGCCAAGAAAATTTTTTGAAAAAAGTAGATATTTTCATTATTTCTTACCGCTTTCTGTAAGGTTAAACTTAGTATACTACTGGGAAAGAAAATAAGCAACTATCATAGAAAAAGATACCGTTACGAAAATTGCCTTTTATTTTTTAAAAAACGAACCAGCTTGACTGATTCGTTTCGTGTCTGCTAACTCCTACTTCCGATACATTTTAAACTGTAGGAAGAGGTCGCTATATTTTCCTGTCCATTTATGGTCAAATTTCTCATAAACTTCTAGGTGTTTCATGGTTTCAGCATCTGGATAGAAGGCTTTGTCTTCTTTTTTCTCCTCTGGGAGCAATTCCTTAGCTGGTAGGTTTGGAGTTGAATAGCCGACATACTCTGCATTTTTGAGAGCATTTTCAGGTTTCAACATAAAATTGATAAAGGCATAGGCGGCATCTTGGTTTTTCACGGTTTTTGGAATGACCATATTGTCAAACCAAAGGTTGCTGGCCTCAGTCGGTACCACATAGCGTAGGTTTTCATTTTTTTCTAGCATTTGGCTGGCTTCACCAGAGAAGGTCACTCCGATAGCAGCGTTATTCTGAATCATGTAACCCTTCATCTCGTCGGCAACGATGGCCTTGATATTTGGAGTCAATTTATAGAGCTTGTCCACTGTTTCTTCCAACTGCTGGGTATCCTTGGAGTTGAGGCTGTAGCCGAGGGAGTTGAGACCCAGTCCCAATACCTCACGCGCCCCATCAAAGAGCATGATAGAGTTCTTATACTCTGGTTTCCAGAGGTCGTCCCAATGCTCAGGAGCCTCATCTACCATGGTTTCATTGTAGACAATTCCTAAGGTTCCCCAGAAGTAAGGGATAGAGAATTTATTGCCTGGGTCAAAGGACTGGTTGAGAAACTCTGGTCCGATATTTTCAAGACCTTCAAGTTTTGAATAATCAAGCGGTACCAAGAGGTCTTCGTCCTTCATCTTGTTAATCATGTATTCACTAGGAATGGCAATATCGTAGGTCGTTCCACCCTGCTTGATCTTGGTATACATGGCTTCATTGGAGTCAAAAGTCTCGTACTGGACTTGGATTCCTGTTTCTTCTGTGAACTGAGTCAAGAGTTCAGGATCTATATAGTCCCCCCAGTTGTAGATAACCAGTTTTTGACTATCTCGGCTATTGATTTTACTATCTAAATGCGTCGCAATTCCCCACAAGACGAGGATAATGGCTACAATTCCTGCTAAAAATGAATAGAGTTTTTTCATGCTTGCTCCTCCTTCTCACGTGAGATAAAGTAATAACCAACAACCAGGATAATACTAAAGAGAAAGACGAGGGCAGACAGGGCATTGATTTCTAAGGAAATCCCCTTGCGAGCACGAGAGTAAATCTCGACTGATAGGGTTGAAAAGCCATTTCCCGTTACAAAGAAGGTCACGGCAAAGTCATCCAGTGAATAGGTGAAGGCCATGAAATAACCTGCAATGATAGACGGAGTCAGGTAAGGAAGCATGATTTCCTTGAACATCTGAAATTGACTGGCACCAAGGTCATAGGCCGCATGAATCATATCGCCATTCATTTCCTTGAGTCGAGGTAAGACCATCAAGACCACGATAGGAATGGAGAAGGCTACGTGACTAGATAGAACAGTCAAAAAGCCAAGTGAAAACTTGAGTTGGGTAAAGAGAATCAAGAAGCTGGCACCAATCATAACATCGGGCGCAACCATGAGGATATTATTGAGTGAAAGAAAGGCTTCTTGGTATTTCTTACGAGACTGGTAGATGTAAATAGCGCCGAAAGTCCCGATAATGGTCGCTATCAAGGCTGACAGGAAGGCCAAGAAAAAGGTTTGAGTCACAATCAACATGAGACGACCATCGCCAAACATGGTTTTAAAATGGCTCAAACTAAAGCCTGTAAAGCTATTCATGTCGTTACCTGCGTTAAAGGCGTAGCCAATCAAGTAAAAAATCGGCAGGTAGAGGACAAGAAAGACCAGTCCCAGATAAAGGTTGGCAAATTTTTTCATCGTTCTCTCCTTTCCTTGGTCACCCACATGGTAATGAACATGGTCAAGATGAGAATCACACCGATGGTTGAACCCATACCGTAGTTGTCATTTGTCAGGAAGTTCTGCTCAATGGCTGTCCCCAGTGTAATAACGCGGTTCCCACCAATCAAACGGGTCAGCATGAAGAGACTCAAGCTTGGAATAAAGACCGACTGAACCCCACTTCTCACACCGTTCATCGATAGAGGGAAGATGACATGACGGAAAGTCTCCCACTTGGTCGCACCTAGATCGTAGCTGGCATTGATGAGGTTATTATCCATATCATCCAAGACATTGAAAATCGGCAAAATCATAAAGGGAAGCTCGATGTAGCTTGCGACAAAGATAAAGGAGAAATCGGTAAAGAGCAACTGTTGCGAACCGATTCCGATAAATTCCAAGAATTGGTTAATAGAGCCATTCTGACCAAAAATTCCGATAAAGGCATAGGCTTTAAGGAGCAAATTGATCCAGGTAGGCAGGATAATCAACATGAGCCAGAGTTGACGGTGCTTGAGACGGGTCAAAAAGAAGGCTGTTGGATAGCTGATAAGCAGGGTCACAAAGGTCACAATTCCTGCATAGAGTACAGAGTTGAAACTCATTTTGAGATAAGTCAAGTTTTGTGACGCAAAGTAAGATCTATAGTTTTCTAAACTAAACTGGCCTTCAATGTTGAAAAAGGATTGTCCGAAAATCAAGACCAAGGGTGCGAGCACAAAGAGGGCAATCCAGAGCATGTAGGGCACTACAAAGAGTTTAGAGCTTGTTTTCTTCATCTCTTTCCTCCTCGATTGCATTGATCAGACCTGCTTCTTGCTCTTCGATTTCCACGTACTCCTCGATACGAGCATCGAACTCTTCTTCGGTTTCGTTGAGACGCATGATATGGATGTCTTCTGGCTCAAAGTCCAGACCGATTTCCTCACCCACGATAGCCTTACGAGTCGAGTGGATCATCCATTCATTTCCAAGCTTGTCATAGGCGATAATTTCATAATGCACCCCACGGAAGAGCTGGGTATCCACCTTAACTTGGAGCTTGCCTTCTTCAGGAAGGGTAATCCGCAAGTCCTCTGGACGAATCACGACCTCAACAGGTTCATTTGGCTTCATCCCACCATCGACCGCTTCAAAGCGTTTGCCGTTGAACTCAACCAAGTAGTCCTCAATCATGATTCCTGGCAAGATATTTGACTCACCGATAAAGGTGGCAACAAAGTGGTTGATTGGCTCATCATAGATATCTACTGGTGTTCCAGACTGGACAATCTCGCCATCATTCATGACAAAAATCCAGTCACTCATAGCCAAAGCTTCTTCCTGATCGTGAGTAACAAAAACAAAGGTGATTCCCAATCGTTGTTGCAGTTCACGCAGTTCGTACTGCATATCTGTTCGTAATTTTAAGTCCAACGCTGACAAAGGCTCGTCCAACAAAACCACACGGGGTTGGTTGATAATGGCACGGGCAATAGCCACACGCTGACGTTGTCCTCCAGAAAGTTTGCGGATGGAACGTTTTTCGTAACCTTCCAACTGAACCATCTTGAGAACTTCCGCTACGCGTTGCTCAATTTCTTTCTTGTCAATTTTACGCAAGCGAAGTGGAAAAGCAACATTTTCAAACACATTCATATGTGGAAACAAGGCATAGGATTGGAAGACCGTATGGACGTCTCGCTTGTTGGTTGGGATGTCATTGATACGGACACCATCCAGCAAAATATCTCCTGTCGTCGCATCCAGTAAACCTGCAATAATGTTTAGGATGGTTGATTTTCCTGAACCAGATGCGCCTAGAAGGGTATAGAATTTCCCCTCTTCCAACTCAAAGTTGATGTCTTTGAGAACCTTGGTGTTGCTGTCTTCAAAAACTTTAGAGACGTTTTTGAATTCAATAATTGGTTTTTTCAATTGTCATTTATTCCTTCTTTTTCATAGATTAACAGATCAGGGCTCTGTCAGGCCACTACTACCTCGTGTAGGAGATTGAACTGCCTACATTCTTCTGCACTGACGATAGGCTTTCACCCCCTTTCCATGACATAGCAGCAGCTTTTTAACTAAAACTTCCTACTTGCTTTCACCTAAAATACGGACTTCCCTCTCAAGGGTGACACCTGAGTGATCCTTGACTTTTTCAATCACAGACTCAATCAAGTCCTCGTAGTCTTTAGCCGTTCCGTCAGCAACATTAATCATAAAACCTGCGTGTTTTTCTGAGACTTCAACACCACCGACACGATAGCCTTTCAAGCCAGCTTCCGAAATTAATTGACCTGCAAAATGACCTACTGGACGCTTAAAGACCGAACCACAAGATGGATATTCTAAAGGTTGCTTGAGTTCACGTAGATGCGTCAAACGATCCATTTCTTGCTTGATAACCTGATGGCTTCCTGGAGCAAGGGCAAATTTAGCTGACAAGACAACTGCACCAGACTCCTGAATAGCTGAATGGCGGTAACCAAAAGCCAAATCCTTTACAGATAGGGTCTCGATTTCTCCATCCTTGGTCAAAATTTTACAAGACTGTAAGATGTGGGCAATCTCACCACCATAGGCACCCGCATTCATAAAGACAGCACCACCGACACTTCCAGGAATACCACAAGCAAACTCAAAACCAGTCAAACTATGACGGAGGGCAATGCGAGTTGTTTCAATCAAGTTAGCACCAGCCTCAGCTTCGATGGTATAGCCATCAACGGAAACATGATTGAGCTTGTCACACAAGATAACAAATCCACGAATCCCACCATCACGAACAATGATGTTGCTAGCATTTCCCAGCACCATCCAAGGGATATTTTCTTGATTGGCAAATTTGACAACGCGCGCCAACTCAAAACGATTTCGTGGAAAGACCAAATAATCGGCCTCTCCACCTACTTTTGTATAACTATAGCTATGCAAGGGTTCTTTGAAACGGATATCAATCCCTTCTAAGATTTCAAGCATGTTTTCTTTTACTGACATGACACTCTTCCTTTTACAAAATTCATTCCATTATACCATTTTTAAGACCATTTGACGACCCTAAAAAAATCTTGGGCTTATTTTAAACAAAAAAAGAGGTTTCCCCCTTTTTCTTATGATTTTTTGCAAAAGATAGCCTTGGTTCCATAGGCAACTAGGATCAGTTCAACTAGTAGAATGACTTCAACTAAGACTGGACTTGTAAGCCAGCCAACTTGGGCTAGAGATGGTGCCAGGTCAAAGAAGGCATGTAGGCCATAGGCTGCTAGGAGATAAATCCATTTCTTCTGGCGAACAGCTTGGTAAACCCAAACAGTCAAAAGCAATTGGAAACCTAGAGCCAGAATCCGTTCAAAACCAAGCAAATAAATCTGCCAGACAGAAAGTGACTGAATGGTTTTTAACATATTTTCAGACAGCAATTGCATGACCTGTGGATTCTGAGTTTGAACTGCTGAGAGAACGATGTAGAGATTAATCAAACTAGTAAGACCTAGGAAAATCAACTCCAAGCCACCATGCCCCAATCCATAAGCCAAGGCATCTGCCTTTTCCAAACTTCTCTTTTTCTCCAACCATTTGAAGAAAATAAGACGAGCAGTTTCCTCAAAAAATGCTGCCATGGCTAGGCCATAGATGATATAGACAAGCGGATGGTCTTGTAAGAGGGCAATACTACCGTCTTTTTGAGGATGCAAAACTAAGATATGCACCAGTTTTTCCAAAATCTGTGAAGAGACAAAGAAAGCAACAGCCCCCAAGCCCAAGACAGCTAGATTAATCTGGTATTTCTTTTTGGCATACCAAATGCTCCCTATCAAGAAAGCCAGCAACAGCACCATGGTAACGATAATATGAATGGTCATTTTCTTCTCCTATTCCGCCTTTTCAATATCTTTTTTCATCTCGTCAACATTGAACTTAGCAAACAAGTATTGACGGTCTTGGACTGGGAAACGTTGGTCCAACTGGTCAACCGCTCCCACCTCGACAATGCCTTCCTTAATGACAAAGTCCATGACATGTCCACCGAAGGTCAAATCATCTGAAATGAAGTGCAGATGGTAGCCTGCCACACTAACTCCATGGAAAATCTCTGGCGTCCAGAAACCAACGATGGTTCCTGCGACATTGTCACGACGATATTCAGGCTGATGGGTTGCAACATCAGCAAACTTGGTCTCTGGTGTTGACTTGGGAATCATGCGCACATGCATATGTGAAAATTCCCCACGAATCTTGATAGAGCGGAAAAGATTTTCCCCATCATAATAAGACTCGATTCGTTCTTCCAATTCCTTGTCTGTCATCTCAAAGCGCTGGCGGAAAATGACCTCTGCCTGGTGCGGTACTACTGCTGCATAAGGAATAAGGGCATCTGGTGACACCTCCACAATCTCTGGCTGGTCTCCTGATCCTTTGGCCTGATAAGCCTTGCCATCCAAGACAATCAATTCTCCATCAATGGAATCCAAGGTTCCCAAACCAAGGTCACCATGCTCTAGCAATTCTCCCACTGTCATGGTCCCACCATAAAGGCCAGCCATCAAGGCTCCAAGGGTATTGTATTGAAATAATTTTACTGGTTCCTGCACGTTCTTATCCATTCACTTTCTTGTCTGTTATTCTATAAATCTTACTCCTAAGTATACCACATTTGCCCCTAGATGTGAACGAGAGAATCACACTAGACATTGCCAAGAAAGAAAAAAAAAGGTACAATGTAACAAAATCAAGGGAGGTCTGGAATGAAGAAACAAAGCAAGTACCAAGAGGTCGTAGCTTATCTGAAAAATAGTATCGAGTCTGGACGCTTTCCAACGGGTAGCCGCCTGCCTTCTATCCGTCAACTGAGCCTTGACTTTCACTGTAGCAAGGACACCATTCAGAGAGCCCTTCTGGAATTACGGCACGAACAATACCTCTATGCCAAGCCCCAGAGTGGCTACTATGTCCTAGAACAAGGGCAACACCAGGATCTAGAAATCGAAGTCACTGACGAACATGCCAGTGCCTATGACGATTTCCGACTCTGTGTCAATGAAACCTTGATTGGCCGGGAAAACTACCTCTTCAACTACTATGATAACCAAGAAGGATTAGAAGACTTAAGACAATCCATTCATAAACTCCTCTTTGACCAAGCTCTCTACTGCAAGGCTGACCAACTGGTACTGACTTCTGGAACCCAACAAGCCTTGTTTATTCTTTCTCAAATATCCTTTCCTAGCCAAGCCAAGGAAATCTTGGTGGAACAGCCGACCTACCATCGGATGAATCGCCTCTTGATTGCTCAAGGTCTGGACTATCAAACGATTGAACGAGGCATTGATGGGATTGACTTGGAAGAGCTGGAAGGCCACTTCAAGACTGGAAAAATTAAGTTTTTCTATACCATTCCTCGTTTTCACTATCCTCTGGGGCATTCCTATTCAGAGCAGGAAAAACGAGCTATTCTTGACTTAGCTGCCAAGTATGGTGTTTATATCGTAGAGGACGACTATCTGGGGGATTTGGACTCTAAAAAGGGCCAGACCTTCCACTATCTGGATACAGAGGAGCGCGTCATTTATATCAAGTCCTTCTCAACCAGCCTCTTTCCAGCCCTGCGGATTACGGCACTCATTCTGCCAAATGCTATCAAAGAAGCCTTTGTGGCCTACAAAAATATCCTAGACTACGACAGCAACCTCATCATGCAAAAGGCCCTGTCACTCTATATTGACAGTCAATTATTTGAGAAAAATCGGCTAACTCGCTTATCCAATCAGGAAGCTTACCAAAAACAAATCGAGGAAAGACTAGCTAAAACACCTTGTCCCCTTCCTCATTTTCCCCTACACGATGGTGTATTGCTAGACCTGAGACAGTATCCTAAAATCGCCAGTCTCAAACACAGCCAACTGAAATTGGACTTCTTTGAAGAGGCATACTTGGATGCCTGCCCTTATCAATTTGCTAAGGTGTCCTTAGAAAATCTGGAAAATGTTTTAAACTATTTAAAAGCAGAATTGGAATAACTTCCAACTCTGCTTTTTTCTTATTGTTCAACTTCTGTTAGGCTTGCCGCCTTTTCAAGATATTTTTGGTAGGTACCGTCATCCTTAAGTTTTTGGATAACCTTGTCCACCACTTCTTTCAAATCAGCACTATTTTTTCTAAGGGCAACTGCATTAGCTTCGCCGTCCTTCATCTTCAAGCTGACAGTTGCGACAGCTAGGTCCGCGTTTTTAGCAGCATAACTAAGGGCAACAGGCTCATCCATATGAACAGCATCTACTTTTCCAGCCTGCAATTCATTGACTGCTTCTCCCATATTGGTTAGGGAAGTCAGCTGTGCTTTTGGCAATTGTTCCTTGACCATAGATTCTGGAACAGTCCCTTTTTGGGCTGCAATATTAGCACTTTCAAGGCTAGTTAAATCCTTGTATTTTTCTACATCAGACTTACGAACTAAGAAACTAATCTTGTTTTCATAGTAAGGAATTGAAAAATCAAATACTTCTTTTCTCTCATCAGTAGCGCTAATTCCTGCAACCGCTAGGTCAGCCTTACCAGTTTGAAGACTGGTCAAGACATTGTCAAAACTCATGCTTGAAATTTCCAACTTCACCCCAAGTTCATCAGCGATAGCTTGGGCCATATCAATATCAGCACCGACTACCTGGTTTTTTCCGTCAACTAAGGATTGGAATTCAAAAGGTGCATAGTCAGGACTAGTCGCCACAACTAATTTCCCCTTTTGCTTAATGGCCTCAACAGCTGACTGAGAACCGTTAGAATCCGACTGGCAAGCCACTAAGAAGAAACTTGCAAGAAAGCTACATAAAACAAATATCCATTTTTTTGATTTCATAAATAAACAACCTCTCTGTTAATTTTGTATAATTATAACGCTATCCAAGTTGCTTGTCAAGTGTTTTTTGAATTTTTATCTTAAAAATATTTTTTTCATTCAAGAAAAGGAGCTGTCAGTTGATTTCGAGCTCCTTTTTATACAGAATAAATCTATTTTATAGTTCGACAATCTTACCTGTTTCAAAGTAAACAACCCATTCACAGATATTTTTAGCATAGTCTCCAATACGTTCCAAGAAAGCAATCACTTGGAAATAATCACGACCTGTAACGATGGCATCTGGATTTTTCTTGATTTCTTCTGTAGCCAAATCACGAATGCTATCAAAGTAATGGTTGATTTTTTCATCCATGGCTGCTACTTCATAGGCCTGGTCTACTGAACCATTGAGATAGAGTTCAAGGGCTGCTTCAACGAAGTTCTTGACATCGCGCCCCATTCTCTTGATTTCTTCTTCAACAGCTGGGATACGTTGCTCCCCCTTCATACGAATTGCCGCTTTGGCAATAGAAACGGCATGGTCACCCATACGTTCCAAGTCAGATACGGCTTTTAGGACTGTTAGAACAGTACGCAAGTCCTGAGAAACGGGTTGTTGAAGGGCAATCATTTCAAATGATTTCTTCTCCAATTTCACTTCGTATTCGTTTACTTCTGCATCGTCTTCGATGACTTCCTTGGCCAAATCGCGGTCATGCGTAACAAAGGCACGCACCGTACGATTGATTTGGGATAGCACTTCTTGTCCCATAGCATAGAACTGGTTGTGCAATTTCTCTAAATCTTCTTCAAATTGAGAACGTAACATCATTTATCTCCTTATCCAAATTTTCCTGAAATATAATCTTCTGTTTCCTTGTGTTGTGGGCTGAGGAACATCTTCTTGGTATCGTTAAACTCGATCAGATCTCCATCTAGGAAAAATCCTGTCTTGTCAGAAATACGAGAGGCTTGTTGCATGGAACGCGTAACCAAGAGCATGGTGTATTTATCTTTTAAACCATACAAGGTTTCCTCAATCTTACCAGCCGAGATAGGGTCCAGAGCTGAAGTCGGTTCATCCAAGAGAATGATTTTAGGACTGGTTGCCAAGACACGGGCAACACAGACACGTTGCTGTTGTCCACCTGAAAGCCCGATAGCTGAATCATGTAGGTGATCCTTTACCTCATCCCAGATAGAAGCACGTTGCAAGGCTTTTTCTACCGCCTCGTCCAGAACCTGCTTGTCCTTCACTCCATTGATACGAAGTCCGTAGACAACATTTTCGTAGATAGACATAGGGAAGGGGTTGGGCTGTTGGAAAACCATACCGATTTCCTTACGCAATTCAACTGTATCTGTACGAGGACTATAGATGTTGTGGCCATTATAAACCACTGAACCAGTTGTGGTCACTTCTGGATTAAGATCTCCCATGCGGTTGATAGCCTTGAGGAGGGTTGATTTCCCTGATCCAGATGGACCAATCAAGGCTGTAATTTCCTTAGATTGGAAAGATAGGGAAACACTATTCAAGGCCTTTTTTTGATTGTAGTAAACGGACAGGTCTGATACCTGTAAAATCGCTTCTGTCATACTGTTTCCTTTCTATCCAAAGTGTCCTGTTACGTAGTCATTGGTTGACTGTAGTTTGGCATTTTGGAAAATATTAGAGGTCTTATCGTACTCGATCAAGTCACCCAAGTAGAAAAATCCTGTGTAGTCACTAGCACGCGCAGCCTGTTGCATACTGTGGGTTACGATGATGATAGTGAAATCCTTCTTCAATTCTAGCATGGTTTCTTCCAGCTGGGCTGTCGCAATCGGATCCAAGGCAGACGCAGGCTCATCCATCAAGAGGATATCTGGTTTAACAGAGATAGCGCGAGCGATACAGAGACGTTGCTGCTGACCACCTGATAGGGTCAAGGCCGACTTGTGCAAATCGTCTTTGACCTGGTCCCAAAGAGCAGCCTGACGGAGAGAAGTTTCCACAATTTCATCCAAAACTTGCTTGTCCTTAACACCTGCACGTTCATGGGCAAAAGTGATATTGCGGTAGATAGACTTGGCAAAGGGATTTGGGCGTTGGAAGACCATTCCGATGTGCTTGCGCATCTCATAAACATTGATTTCTGGGCGGTTGACATCAATCCCTTGATAGAGAATTTGACCTGTTACCTTGGCAATATCAATAGTATCATTCATGCGATTGAGACTGCGGAGGTAGGTTGATTTTCCTGATCCAGATGGGCCAATTAAGGCTGTAATTTTATTTTTTTCAAATTGCATACCGATGCCCTTAATGGATTCTTTTTTACCGTAGTAAACATGTAAATCCTTAGTAGAGAGGGCCACTTTCTCTTCAGGAAAGGTGATGATATGCTTTTCATCCCAATTATATTTTGACATGGCTTCTCCTTTAGGCAGCGGTTAATTTCTTATGTAGGTAGCTTCCGAGTTTGCGAGCTCCAAAGTTAAAGATGAGGATAAAGATGAGGAGCACGGCTGCAGAACCTGCTGATACGATGGTGCCATCAGGAATGGTTCCTTCGCTATTGACTTTCCAGATGTGGACAGCCAAGGTTTCTGCTTGACGGAAGATGGAAATTGGACTGGTAACACTGAGAATATTCCAGTTAGACCAGTCAAGGGCTGGAGCGGATTGTCCTGCTGTATAGATAAGAGCAGCTGCCTCACCAAAGATACGACCAGAAGCTAAGACGACCCCAGTCACAATACCTGGAAGGGCTTCTGGAATGACCACATGGACCACAGTCTCCCAACGAGAAATTCCAAGGGCTAAGCCGGCCTCACGCTGCGTATGGTGAACGTGTTTCAAACTGTCCTCAACATTACGAGTCATCTGAGGCAGGTTAAAGACTGTCAAGGCCAAGGCACCTGAAATGATTGAAAATCCATACTCAAACTGAACTACAAAGATCAAGTAACCAAAGAGACCCACAACCACTGATGGGAGTGAAGACAAGATTTCAATACAGGTTCTGACAAAGTTGGTTACAGGACCTTTTTTAGCATATTCAGCTAGGAAAATCCCAGCCCCCATAGACAAGGGCACAGAGATAATCAAGGTAATAACCAGAAGGAAGAAGGAATTATAGAGCTGAATTCCAATCCCTCCGCCTGCTTGGTAAGAAGATGATTTGCCAGTCAAGAAAGACCAAGAGATGTGGGGCAAACCACGAACCAAGATATAAAGAATCAAGGATGCCAGGATGGCAACAATAATTCCTGCAATCGAGTAGAGGACAGCTGTTGCAAGTTTATCTAATTTCTTAGCGTGCATAGTTTTTCTTTCCTCTTTCTTTCGTAATCAATTTAATCACACTGTTGAAGGCCAAACTCATCAAGAGCAAGACTAAGGCCAATGACCAGAGAACGTTATTGTCAACTGTTCCCATAACGGTATTTCCGATACCCATGGTCAAAACAGAGGTCAAGGTCGCAGCAGGTGTTGTCAATGAAGTTGGGACAACGGCTGAGTTTCCGACCACCATCTGAATGGCCAAGGCCTCACCAAAGGCACGAGCCATCCCAAAGACCACCGCAGTAAAAATCCCTGAACGCGCCGCCTTCAAGGTCACGCGCCAGATGGTTTGCCAGCGAGTGGCTCCCATAGCCAAACTAGCTTCACGGTAGTGACGAGGCACCGCACGCAAACTATCGGTTGTCATAAAGGTTACCGTCGGTAAAATCATGACAAAGAGAACGAAAATCCCTGACAAGATCCCAAAACCAGTTCCACCAAAGACACTACGGACAAAAGGAACTACGACCTGCAAACCAATAAATCCATAGACGACTGAAGGAATCCCGACTAGCAATTCAATGGCTGGTTGCAAGATTCTAGCACCTTTTGGTGAAACTTCAGTCATAAAGACTGCCGCACCGATGGCAAAAGGAGTTGCGATAAGAGCTGACAGAATTGTGACAATAAAGGAACCCAAAATCATGGGAAGGGCACCAAATTGTTTACCTGAAGGATTCCAAGTTTGGCCAAAAAGGAAATCAAAGATATTAACCCCATTTACAAAGAAGGTCGACAAACCTTTTTGGGCTACGAAAATCAAAATCATGGCCACAATGATAACAATCAAAGACAGACAGGCAAAGGTCAAGCCTTTTCCTAATTTCTCTAGACGAGAGTTCTTTGAGGGAGAAAGTAATTTTTTAGCTAATTCTTCTTGATTCATTATTGACTCCCTTCTAGTGCTGTCACCGTTCCTACAGCATCTTTTTCAACCTTCATTTCCTTAACAGAAATATAGCCCATCCCCTTAACGATTCCACTTTGCGCTTCATCTGAGAGGACAAAGTTGAGGAATTCTGCCACCAATTCATTTGGTTGACCTAGGGTGTACATGTGTTCATAAGACCACAAAGGCCAGTTATTGCTTGTAACATTTTCTGCAATCGGTTCATAGCCGTTCAATTTCATGCGTTTGACAGAGTCATCTACATAGGCAAAGGCTAGGTAAGAAATGGCTCCTGGTGTCTGGGAAACAATGTTTTTGACCATCCCATTTGAATCCTGTTCTTGACTCTGCACGGCAGATTGACCATCCATGATAACACTATCAAAAGTTGCACGTGAACCAGAACTTGCCGCGCGGTTGATAATGGAAATGGCTAGGTCTTTCCCACCGACTTCTTTCCAGTTGGTCACTTGACCTGTGAAGATGCTACGGAGTTGTTCAGTTGTCAGATTTTCAACATCAACTTCCTTATTTACAATGACTGCCAAGCCAGCTACGGCTACCTTATGGTCCACTAGAGCGGATGCGTTGATACCGTCTTTTTCCTCGGCAAATACGTCTGAATTTCCTACATCAACGGCTCCAGACTGAACCTGAGACAGACCTGTACCAGATCCTCCACCTTGGACGTTGACTGTTTTCCCAACGTGCAGAGAGCCAAATTCATCTGCTGCTGCTTCGACCAAAGGCTGAAGAGCCGTTGAACCAACAGCTGTCATGGATTCCCCACGATCAATCCAGCTAGCACATCCCGCCAAAGAACCTGCTAGCAAAAGAGCCGCAAGGGATAGAGCGAGTTTTTTCCTTTTTTTCACTGTTTTTCTCCTTGAAAATAATGGTGAATGCTGTGAATTTTTTCAACTATTTATTTATGTTTTTCTTTTGAAAATTGGGAGCCAACTGAAGTTCTTTGCTTAGTTTTACTAGTCATTTGCTCAGTTACCTTGCCCACCAATTTTGACTTAAAATGAAAGACAATTTGAAAAAAATCCATACCTCCACTATAACATAGACAAGCTACTTTGACTAGCATTTTCACTTGAATCTGAGGCCTTTTGGAAAATAATTTTTCAAAACATTTCCAGTCACCTTTCCAAAGCCCAAACCATTGCCCTGAACCAAAACTTGGTACCAACCATTTGGCAGACTTTCCGCCAGCTGAACGGTTTCTCCAGCCGCATACTTTACAAACGCTTCTTGGTCAATTTCAACCGACTGCTTGACCTGACTCGGTTTCAAGGCTAAGCCAAGAGCGAAACTGGGCTCAAAGCGTTTCTTCTTAAAGGTACCCAGATGCAGACCATTGCGAGCAATCTTGAGCTTCCCTAGATCTGGCAAGAGTTCTAGCAATAAATAAAGCTGATCTCCAAAAGTCTGCAAGATACCCGGTAAATTAACCTTCAAGTGATTTTGGACAAATTCCTGCCACAAGTCAACTTGCTCACGGCTGAGATTGCTCTTACTTGCCTTAAATTTAGGGGCTGGATTTTCACCTTTAAACTGTAGATGGGCTACAAACTGGCCCTCTCCCTTAAAATGATGAGGGTACATCCGAGCTGTTTCTGGCAGGTCAATCCCAGCTACCATTCCATTGATATGTTCAACTGGCAACAAGTCAAAATCATACTCTTCCAGTAGCCAATTGACTATTTCTTCATTTTCCTCAGGTGCCCAGGTACAAGTCGAATAAACCAGACGACCACCTTCAGCTAACATGGTCACCGCATCTGCCAGAATTTCTCTTTGTAAGCTAGCACATTGGCTCGGATAATCGAGACTCCAATAATCCATAGCGTCTGGTTGCTTACGGAACATTCCTTCACCAGAGCAAGGGGCATCAAGGACAATGAGGTCAAAATAACCTTCAAAGACCTTGGCCAAGCGGTCAGCAGATTCATTGGTCACTACGACATTTGTCGCTCCAAAGCGCTCCATGTTTTCAACCAAAATCTTAGCTCTTTTGCTTGAGATTTCGTTGGAAACAAGGAGACCCTCTCCTGCTAGATAGGCTGCCAGTTGAGTTGATTTACCACCAGGCGCAGCAGCCAGATCCAAGACCTTCATTCCAGGACTGGGTTGGGCTACCTGAGCTACCATTTGAGCAGCGGGTTCTTGCGAATAAACTAAACCAGTAGCATGCTCAGGCGATTTTCCTGAAACCTTCCCATAATGTCCCCAAGGGGTTTGAGGAATAGGATCAGAAAATGAAGCTTGAGCTTCTTTTAAAGGATTGACCCGAAAAGCCGAAACCGCTTCCTCCTCAAAAGAGGCAAGAAAATCTCTTGCCTCATCTCCTAGTATCCCTTCATATTTTTCAACAAATCCTTCTGGAAATTGCATTTAAGTTCTTTTCCTTTCGTAAATATAGGACTGAATTTCCTCCTGCATCTCAAGAGGCACCATCATGACTGGCTGTCTGGTTTGAAAATCAAGAGCTTCACCAGAAAGGGTCACCACCCGATAGCCCAGACTTTCCCCTAAAATACTAGCAGCAGCATAATCCCATGGTTGCAGATAGGTGACATAGGTCAATAAATGCCCTGACAATATCTTGGCAAAACTAATGGCCGCACTGCCATAGACACGAACACCAAGAACCGCTCGGCTCAAATCAGCCAGCCCCCATTCATTGGTTTCCAGCATACCACTATTTCCTGCAATGAGAAAATCTCCAAGTGGTTTGGCTTTAAAGGGAGCTAGGGGCTGATCATTTCGGCAGACTGGAAACTTACCACCACCGTGATAACAATCCCCCTTGACCACATCATAAATCAAACCAAACTGGCCCTGACCATTTTCAAAATAAGCCATCATGACAGCAAAATCTTCCTGCTGGGCTACAAAATTATTGGTACCATCAATGGGATCAATGATCCACACCTTGCCCTCTTTCACCGAAGCACGCAAACAGCCCTCTTCAGCACAAATCTTATCCTCAGGATAACGGGATAAAATCTCACTAACCAAGAGTTCCTGAACTTCCTTGTCCAGTCTGGTCACCAAGTCTGTAGGAGAGGACTTGGTCTCAACCTGCAAGTCTTCCTGCATGTGGTCAAGGATGTACTGGCCTGCTTTCTTAATTAGCTCTTTAGCAAATTCAAATTTACTTTCCAAGAGAAATCTTTCCTTCCCCTTTTTCCTTGGCAGCCTGAACTGCTCGGTAAAGCGAATAGCCACTAACCGTTTCAAATTCTCGTCCCAAACGTTTCTCTTCGCTCTTGCTTGGCACAACCAATTTGAATCCCTTATAGGAGTCCAATAGCTTTTTAGCCTCTACCTTGTCTTCATAGGCAGCTTCAACATCATTAAAAAAAGAAAGCACTGAAGCAAGTTCTTCAGTGCTCCACGACAAATCTAGTGGGTAACTATACTGTTTGTTCATTAACTAATACCAGCTCTCATTCTTGCTTCTTTTAGTTCTTGCTTACGGTAACTACGAGGGAGAAAAGCACGAATCTCATCTTCATTAAAACCGATCTGCATACGTTTGGCATCGATAATAATTGGACGACGCAAAAGACTAGGATACTGCTCAATCAAATGAAGCAATTCTGATACCGAAATACTTTCTACATCAATATCTAATTTTTGAAAAATTTTTGAACGAGTTGAAATGATGTCATCAGTACCATTTTCGGTCAAGGAAAGAATGTGTTGCAATTCTTTTCTTGTTAAAGGACTGGTCATAATATTGTGTTCCTCAAAGGGAACCTTATGTTTTTCTAACCAGGCCTTTGCCTTACGACATGAAGTACAGCTCGGTGATAGAAATAGTGTAATCATGCTTTTCTCTTCTTATCTATACTTTGCTAGTTCTATTATACAAAAAAATAAAGCGCTTGACTAGAGATTTTTAGAAAAAAAGCCTATTTTTTCAAGAAAAATAGACTGTTTGCGAACGATTGAGGTAAGGTAGATTTAGTTAATTCACTCTTGACAATAGTTTCGAATCATATACCTAACTTATTTACTCAAAATAAGAACATCTTTAGTATTATTTCCTACGACTTTTCAGGTATAGAAAACCAAAGAAGCTTTCATAGAGGGCAAAAAAGAGGAGGAAGGCGTGAAGGAAGAAGGTCTCTGGTAAAATTAAAATAACTGGATCCTTGGCTGGGTCAAAAAGCCAGGTATCATCTCCCACAAAGAGAATTTGATGGAAAAGAGTAAAGAATTGGTCAAAACCAATCAACACTCCCCCAAGCCCAATCAGCAAAGGCAAGACCACTAGAGTCAGAAGTCCCTTACTAAATAAAGATAAAAATCCCTTTTTAACAATCTTATTGACAAAGAAATAGAAGCTTGGTAGTGTCACAAGGGCAACTAATTGAACTAGGTGAAAGAGGTCCTTGACCACCGCAAAGTGGTGCAGACCAGCTGCTGACGAACGAAAATCTGGCATCTCTAAGACCTGACTAAAAGGATTGGTCAGGTAATTCATCAAGATATGAAAGTTGTACTGAATAGTTTCTGGTTTTAAATAGACCCTATCCGTTAAGTTCAACCACTGAATATCCAGCGGATAAAAAATCCAAGCCAAATAAATGGTCAAAAGGATTGAGAGGGAGAGGAGAAAAAGCATAGAGCTCCAAAAGGTCAGTTTAGTTTTCATCAAAGTTCCACTCCGCAAGACTAGAAACCACATGAGTCGGTGCGATTGGTAGGTCTGCTACTTCTTCTGCCTTGGTAAAACCTGTCGTCACCAAGAGCGTTGGAATGCCATTATCAATCCCAGCTCGAATATCAGTCAAATAGTTATCTCCAACCATAATCAACTCTTCACGTTCCAAACCTAAGTGCTCAACCGCCTTGTCCATAATGATAGCATTTGGTTTTCCAATATAAACAGGCTTCACTCGTGTTGCTACTTCAAGTAGCGTAATCAGTGAACCAGCACCTGGCAAAAGCCCTCGTTCTGTCGGGATGTTGAGGTCAGGGTTGGTTCCGATAAAGTGGGCACCCTTTTGAATAGCTAGAGTTGCTGTCGCAAATTTTTCATAGTCGACTTGCCAGTCCAGCCCTACTACCACATAGGCAGGATTTTCCTTGTCTTCCACATATCCAGCCGCCTTGATGGCTTCCTTGAGCCCTGATTCTCCGATGACATATACTGTCTTTTCAAGCCCCAAGTCGTTCATATAGTCGATAGTCGCCAAAGTCGCTGTGTAGACAGTCGATAGAGGCGTATCAATATTAAAATTCTGAGCCAACATCTCCTGAACACTCTCTGGAGTGCGGGTTGTATTGTTAGTCACAAAGAGATAGGGGATGTCTCGCTTTTGCAATTCGTGGACAAAAGCCTCTCCTGCTGGAATTCTGTCTTTCCCCTTATAAATGGTTCCGTCTAAATCAATTAAATAGCCTTTATATTTCATCTATTTCTTCCTAATCCTTCTTCATTTCTTGCCAAGTGATGATAGCTTGGGCATTGGTAGCACCGTCGCTTGTAATCTCATGTTTGCTTTCCAGTCCAGACCGTTCAACAGCCGATGTAATCACCCCACCTGGTCGAACTTCCTTTACATACTTGAGGTTGATTTTCTTGGGAATATACTGGGTCAAAAAATCTGCTCCCATCACTTCAAAAATCCAGTCCAAGTATTTACTGTTATTGACATGACCATTCATATCCAAATCGTAAAAACGAACATGGTAATCCTTGCTAATTGGCTCGTTCAAGGACTCATACTTTGGTCCACGGATGATCTTTTTATCAAAATCAGACTGGTAAGGAGCCACAATCTCAGGTTCGACAGCATGGACTTTTCGACTATCTCGATCCATGAGAACAAAGGTCGCCATCATGTGGATGAGTTCCCATCCCTCTTCATCATAAATAGTAAAGCGACGGTAGCAAAAAAGTCGATTGTAGCTCAAAGCTTCCGTTTCGATGGTAATTTCTTCCGCAAAGCGAGGCAAACGAACCACCTCAATATCGTATTCTGTGATAATCCAGACCAGATTATAGTCTTCCAAAATGGCCTTATCACTAACTCCTAACTCAATCGACTGCATCCCTGAAACTTGCAGGGATAGCAAAATCACATCTGGAAGCTTGATATGACCGTTCATATCAGCCATATCAAAAGGAATTTTCATTTTCATTTGATAAGTTAAGCCCATCATCCTACTCCAAAATAAATCGTTCTGCTACAGTGTCTCCTAAAAAGAGACCTCTCTTTGTCATGCGCACGCGGTCACCCTCTATTTGCATGAGACCTTGTTGAACCAAGTCCTTGACAATTTCTCCATAAAGTCCATCAAAAGATCTTCCAAATTTTTCCTCAAATCGCGCCATGGAGACTCCTGATTTCTTGCGAAGCCCCAGGAACATTTCTTCTTCCATTTGCTCCTTTTGACTCAGGTGCTCTTCTGTGATGCGCGCATTGCCTTCCTCAACCGCATTTAGATAATGACGAATGGGACCATGATTCTTATAGCGCACCCCATTGACATAACCAGATGCCCCAGCACCGATGCCATAGTATTCAGCATTGTCCCAGTACATGAGGTTGTGGCGACTTTCAAAACCAGGCTTTGAGAAATTGGAAATCTCATAATGCTCAAAACCAGCTCGCTCCAGCTCTGCAATGATGTACTCAAACATCTCAGCTTCCAGTTCCTCCTTAGGCAGAGGCAATTTCCCTCGTCGCATACGGTTCATAAAGACCGTATGATTTTCCAAAATCAAGCTATACAAACTCATATGGGGAATATCCAGCCCAATGGCCTTAGCCACATTTTCCTTGACCTGCTCCATGGTCTGGCCAGGCAGCGCATAAATCAAATCAATGGAGATGTTGTCAAAACCAGCCAGTTTCAGGCGGTCGATATTTTCATAAATATCCTTCTCCAAATGACTGCGCCCAATCTTTTTCAGCATTTTGTCGTCAAAGGTTTGCACACCTAGCGAAACACGATTGACAGCCGAGTTTTTCAAAACAGCTATCTTATCTGCATCCAAGTCGCCTGGATTGGCTTCAATGGTCAACTCTTCTAAGAAAGACAAGTCCAAGTTTTTAGTCAAGCCCTTCAATAACACCTCCAGTTGAGAAGCTGACAAAGCTGTCGGTGTGCCACCACCGATATAGAGGGTTCTCAACTTTTGAATATCATAAGATTGAAACTCTTCTAACAGATGTTCCAAATAACTATCTACCGGCTGATTCTTGATAAAAACTTTTGAAAAGTCACAATAATAACAAATCTGGGTACAAAACGGGATGTGCACATAGGCTGACGTTGGTTTTTTCTGCATAGTAATTATTATACCACAAAGACCGGCTACGAGAAAAAAAACACCATCCCCAGATACATAGTCCGTCCAGAGATGGTGATGGTTTATTCTTCTGTTATGTCAATAACAATCTCTTCTGATTCATCAAGAGTTTCAGCCTTTTCTTGCCATTGCTCCTTGAGATTATTGAATTGATCTTTTGATGCTTCTGTCGCTTGACGAACACATGATTTGGCTTGAGAAAGGACACTGTCCACAGTGATTTCACCTGACTCAACCTGTTCTTTAGTTTTAAGAACAAAATCTGTAGCCTGCTCCTTGACTTCTGTCAGTTTTTCACAGACCTGCTCCTTGGCATACTCAGGATCTTCTCTCAAATCATCTAGAAAATCTTGAGCCTGACTGCAAACTTGTTTGCCCTTGTCGCTTGTTAAAAACAAGGCGAGAGCTGCACCTGAAACGGTTCCTAAAAGGATTGAGGATAGTTTACCCATAAGAATTCTCCTTTTTTATTTTTTGAAAAATTTACTTGCTACACGAAGAGCTGACAAACTTGCACCAGTCTTAAGTGTTTTTGAACCAGCTGAAGAAGCTTTCTTGCTCAAGACACGCGCATGGTCATTGAGGTCTGAAACAGATAGAGATAAATCTGCCACTGCACTAAAGAGTGGATCAATCGTTGCCACCTTGACATTGATATCATCTGCCAAGACATTGACCTTAGCCAGCAATTCATTGGTATGATGCAAGGTCACATCCACATCTGAAGTCAAGGTTTTAATCGTCTTCTCTGTTTCATCGATAACACGTCCAAGCTTTTGTACAGTAATGATTAAATACACTAAAAATACAATCAAAGCAAGGGCTACAAGAATATATGCAACTTCTAACATTTAGTTTTCCTCCTCTGAAATATAGTAAGGGGCCTTCTTTCGATTTTGATATAGAATGATAAAAATACCAAGACCGATAAGGACAACTGATAGCCATTGAGACACTCGAAGACCAAAGAACATGAGACTATCTGTCCGCATACCTTCGATGACCATACGACCGAAACCATACCAAATCAAATAGAAAGCAGTGATATGACCTCGTCTAAGACTCTTCCATTTTCGTCTGAATATCAGAATCAAGGCAAATCCAAGTAGATTCCATAAAGACTCATAAAGGAAGGTCGGCTGACGGTAGCTCCCCTCAATATACATCTGGTCACGGATAAAGCCAGGTAGATAATCCAGATTATCCACTGCTGCACCATAAGCTTCTTGGTTAAAGAAATTGCCCCAGCGCCCCAAACTTTGGGCAATCATGACGCTAGGCGCCGCAATATCTAGAAAATCCCAAGTATTGATGAGTTTACGATCAGCAAAAATATAGAGTACAAGAGCCCCAGTTATCAAACCACCGTAAATGGCCAAACCACCATTCCAAATGGCAAAAATTTCTCCCAAGTTCTGACTATAGTAATCAAAACGGAAAATGACATAGTAGAGACGAGCTCCTAAAATAGCCAGAGGAAAGGCTATCAAGATAAAATCTAAAATATCGTCTGGTATAATTTTCTTTCTAGGCGCTTCTTTCATGGTCAAATAAACCGCAAGAATCAAGCCTGTCACAATACACAAGGCATACCAACGAATGGCTAGAGGGCCTAGATGAATAGCAATTGGATCAAGCATTAGGCACCTCGTTTTGAGCAATAAGATTTGTCAAGCGTTCTTCGAACAAACGCGTCGCATCAAAGCCCATTTCCTTGGCACGATAATTCATGGCAGCAGCCTCAATCACGACAGAGATATTACGACCTGTTTTAACTGGAATGCGGATACGAGGAATGCCTACGCCAGAAATTTCTATTTCCTCTGCATTGTTTCCAAGGCGATCAAAGGTCTTATGCGTATCATAATTTTCCAAGTAAACAGCCAGCTGGACTTGTGAAGAATCCTTGACCGCACTCGCACCGTAGAGGCTCATAACATCGATAATCCCAACCCCACGAATTTCAATCAAGTGTTTCAAGATTTCAGCTGGTTCACCCCAAAGAGTAATCTCATCCTTGGCAAAGATATCGACACGGTCATCAGCTACCAAGCGGTGACCACGTTTGACAAGCTCTAGACCCGTCTCGCTCTTACCGATGCCACTATCGCCCTGAATCAAGACACCCATACCATAGATATCCATCAAGACACCGTGCACACTGGTCCGTTCTGCTAAACGTGAATCCAGATAACTAGATAACTCTCCAGATAAACGACTGGTTGCTGTACGACTGGTTAAAATGGCAATCTTACATTCTCTGGCTGCCTTTAACATTTCCTCCGGAACCACCAAACCACGGGCAACAATAACCGCAGGTGTCTCAGGTAGAAACATTTTTTTCAAGACTTGGTAACGGTTGTGAGAGGACATCGAAACGAGATAGGACCACTCCTTCATTCCCAAGAGCTGGATTCGCTCTGGAGTGTAGTAGTCAAAATAGCCTGTCATTTCAAGACCAGGTCGCGTAATGTCCGCGGTATTAATTTCCTTTTCAAGTAATTCTGGTTCGCCATAGACAATGTCTAGTCTAAGCTTTTCAATCACTTCTTTTACTAAAACCGACATCATTTCCTCCTTCAATCGAGTTCTTTTTACTATTATATCAAATTGTCCTTAGAAGTTTCAGATTTTTGCAGGCTTTGAAGTATTTATTTATACTCAATGAAAATCAAAGAGCAAACTAGGAAACTAGCCGCAGGTTGCTCAAAACACTGTTTTGAGGTAACAGATAAGACTGACGAAGTCAGTTACATATACCTACGGCAAGGCGACGTTGACGTGGTTTGAATTTGATTTTCGAAGAGTATTAAAAGAAAAAAGACTAGATTTCTCCAGCCTTTCATTTCTAATTAGAATTTTTTACGTTTACGAGCTGCTTCTGATTTACGTTTACGTTTTACAGAAGGTTTTTCATAGAATTCACGTTTGCGTGTTTCTTGAAGAGTACCAGCTTTAGTAACCGCACGTTTGAAACGACGAAGTGCGTCGTCAAGAGATTCATTCTTACGTACTACTGTTTTAGACATTTTTTTCACTCCCTTCAAGTTCAAGATCTATTCTATTTTACACGTAAAAGGAATAATTGTCAAGAAAAAATCCGGTTTAATTTTGATTTTTTCTTCCATTTATACAAGTTATACAAGTCTTGAAAGAATCAATTAAATAGAGAAACTGAAAGAGTTCATTTTTTTATTTTTCTAACAAGCTGAGCGCTTCAGCATCTGCAATGATGGTCACATCAGGGTGATTTTGGAGGCTACTTGCTGGTAGGTTCTCAGTCACTGGGCCAGACACTGTTCCTGCAATGGCTTCTGCTTTCGACTCACCATAAGCAAATAGAAGGATTGACTTGGCATCCAAGATATTTTTAATCCCCATTGAAATGGCTTGGGTTGGGACGTCTTCAATCTTGTCAAAGAAACGTGCGTTTGCTTCGATAGTAGACTTGTCAAGTTCTACAAGGTGAGTTTGACTGTCAAATGGAGTACCGGGTTCATTAAATCCGATATGTCCATTGCGACCGATTCCCAAGATTTGGAGGTCAACTGGATGGTCAGCCAAAATTTGGTTGTAGCGTTCAACTTCAGCTTCAGCATTGTCCTTAACCCCACGAGGCAAGAAACTTTCTTTAAATGGTTTTTGGTTAAACAAGTTTTCTTGCATGAAGTAACGGTAAGACTGTGGATTGTCTCCATCAAGCCCTACATACTCATCAAGGTTGACACTGGTTAGATTTGAAAAATCAAGGTCACTCTCAACAATTTCCTTGTAAAATTCAAGTGGGCTACTTCCTGTCGCAAGTCCTAGGGTTTGAGCTCCATTGGCTAATTTTTCCTTCAAAATCTCAAAAGCAACTTTTCCACCTTCGATTTGGTTTTCAACTTTAATAACTTTCATCTTTTTATCCTCCGTTTCAATCTATATTTATTATATGGTATAGACCAATTTTTGTCAAGTGAAAACGATTTAATTTTCAAAAAAAGAGCGTCCAAACTTGAAACATGTTATAATGGATAAGATTAGAACTTAGAAAGAATGAACAGATATATGAATACAGCTGATTTTGATTTCCACTTACCCGAGGAATTGATTGCCCAAACGCCCCTTGAAAAACGGGACGCTTCTAAACTCCTCATTGTCAATCGTGAGACGGGAGAAATGCAGGATAAACACTTCCACTCTATTATTGATATGCTGGAACCTGGTGATGCCCTTGTTATGAACGATACCCGTGTTCTCCCTGCCCGCCTCTATGGTCAAAAGGAAGAAACTGGAGGTCATGTGGAACTGCTCCTACTCAAAAACATTAGTGGCGATGAGTGGGAAGTTCTGGCTAAACCTGCCAAACGCCTCAAGATTGGTACTCGTGTCAGCTTTGGTGATGGTCGCCTCAGCGCTGTCGTTACGGAAGAATTGACTCACGGGGGCCGCATTGTCCGCTTTGAATACCAAGGAATTTTCCTAGAAGTTTTGGAAAGTCTGGGAGAAATGCCACTACCACCCTATATTCATGAAAAACTGGATGACCGTGAACGCTATCAAACTGTTTACGCCAAGGAAAGTGGCTCTGCTGCAGCACCAACTGCTGGACTACACTTCACTAAAGAACTGCTAGCAGAAATCCAAGCTAAGGGTGTTCATCTAGTCTATCTGACTCTTCATGTCGGACTAGGAACCTTTAGACCCGTTTCAGTTGACAATCTGGACGAACACGAAATGCACTCAGAATTCTACCAGCTTTCTGAGGAAGCGGCTGCCACTCTTCGCTCTGTTAAGGAAAATGGGGGGCGTGTCATCGCTGTCGGAACCACTTCTATACGCACTTTGGAGACTATTGGTTCCAAGTTTGATGGGCAAATCCAAGCAGATTCTGGCTGGACCAATATCTTTATCAAACCTGGGTATGAGTGGAAGGTCGTGGATGCCTTCTCAACCAACTTCCACCTGCCAAAATCAACTCTGGTCATGTTGGTTTCTGCCTTTGCCGGCCGTGAATTAGTCTTAGACGCTTATCACCATGCCATTCAAGAACACTACCGCTTCTTCAGTTTTGGCGATGCCATGTTTATCTATTAATTTATATAATCAAAAAACGCATATTATCAAGGTTTTATAAAGCCTGATAGTATGCGTTTTGTAATGGATAAAAAATGAGTTAATTTATTCTAAAGCTCGTATCTTTCAAGCTCTGGACACTGGCATTGATCACCGCGCCGATAATCAAAATCTTAGCGATGAGAATAAACCAGAACATCATGACCACCACGACGACGGAACTGAAAAAACGGACGTCCACTAGGTGATTGACATAATTGTTGACATAGACTGAAAAGATATTGAGCAGGAAGAGCAGAGTCAACAAGACAAAGGCACTACCTGGCAATACAGAGCGAATCCGTCGGACCTTAACATTAGGCAGGAAATAATAAAGCATGACCAAGATTGCAAAAATCAAGGCATAGACCAAGGGGCCTGTTAGATCTTGCAGATAATCAAAGAGAGGACTATCTGATTTCCAGTAACTTTTGATAAGGTTGAGAAGCATGCGACCAAAGACACTCAGAAAAAGAGCTAAGGCAAAGAGAATCTGCAGACCAAAACTGACAAACAAACTCATGAGTTGATGAGAAATCATCCCACGATTTTTAGCTACTCCGTAAGCTTTATTAAAGGCTTTCTGTAGGAAATTCATGGATTTTGAAAAGGTCCAGAGGGCTGACAAAACCGCAAAACTCAATAAGCCTGTTGAAGGTTGCGTTAGCACTTCTGTGATAATCTTTGCAACCACATCATACATGGTATCGGGCAAAAATTCATTGACAACCTTTAAAAAATTAGAAACTGGAATCTGAAAATAAGGGAGGATATTAACCACCACCAAAAGAAGTGGAAAAATCGAAATCAACCAATAGTAGGCTACTGCGACACTGGTCAACTCACTATCTGATGCTTGATAATAATGCAAAAAAGCTTTTAATAAAGGCTTATCTATCAGCTCTTTCCACCACTTCTTCATGTCACACTCCTTCACTTACAATCTTATACTCAATGAAAATCAAAGAGCAAACTAGGAAGCTAGCCGCAGGTTGCTCAAAGCACTGCTTTGAGGTTGTAGATGAAACTGACGAAGTCAGTAACCATACCTACAGTAAGGCGACGCTGACGTGGTTTGAAGAGATTTTCGAAGAGTATTAACTAATTTCTTCTTACCAATTCCACCATATCATAAGGCAGGGTATTGGCAGCTTCCTTCAGAGAATAGTTCTCTAAGTTATTCACATTTTGCCGTAACTTCTTGGCATACTTGGTCGTAATCAATCGTTTTTCTTCGTATTCGAAAATCAACTTGCGCTCCAGATAATAGCCTCTCAGCATTTCATCAATATTGTTGGGTTTGACACGATTGATAACCCGTTCGACAAAGGCACCACTGGTGATAATAGCTGTTTCTCGGAGACGAGAATCCTGCATAAAGCTGATTAAAGAACTCTTATAAACCCCTTTTAGGTTCTCCAAACTTTCGATAATCATCTCTGTATTTTCTAGATAGAGCTCTGCAATTTGGTCATAGTCAAGAGCTCTGAGTTTCTGTGATTCTTCATTTTTCCAACTGCGAAAAGTCTTTCCAAGAGTAAAGACTTCGTGAAGGAGAAAACGTAAAATCCGCAAGGAAACAAGGAAATAATAGGTCAATCGTGAAGCAAACTTGCGATTGATACTTTGTTCCATGTTTTTCAAATAACGTTGGTAAACTCGATAGGCACGCTCACTCATCTTGTCTTCTTCGTAAGCCTGTTCTAAACCATCACTTTCAATACTGAGGATGAGAAGTTTCAAGGCCTCCCAGTCTTCTTGAGCCCCCTTATTTTCTTGACTCAAGATAAGATTCTCTATTCGTCCATGGTAATTGTCAATGGCTGCATAGAGAGGGAGCTTATTTCTGGTATCTTCCAACTCTTTTTCCAACTCTATCGTTACTTCATTCAAAATGGCGATATGCATGAGATAGTCCTTACTTTCTTCCTGTTCATCAGAAAGATGAGGCAAGACTACGAGACCTGTTAAAAAGCTTACAAGCGTCACACCTGCGACAAGGAAAAGCAAGAGAGGATACTCCTGTTCTAGATTACTTGGTATCAGAAGGATCGTAGCAATCGACACGGTTCCCTTGACACCTGAGAAGGTCAAAAGAAGCATGTCCTTCATATACTTATTTAGCTTTTTCTTGAGACGTCTAGTCCTATAGGCATAATAGCCATAAATCATGACAAAACGAATGGCAAAGAGGACAAATGTAAGGGCTATAAGAGATACCAATAAAAGTAAGGAATTATAGATTGGATTGGTCAAGATAGGTTCTGCTATCATTTCCAGCTCCATCCCTAAAATCACAAAGACAGAACCGTTGAGCATAAAGTTCACTGTATGCCAGACCGTCTCGGTCACCGTATCCACTTGGGCTTCGAGGAGCGTAATTTTCTTAAAACGGCTTGCCTTTAAAATCCCAGCAACCACAACGGCAATAATCCCTGAAACGTGGACTTCTTCTGCCAGGAAGAAGGTTACCAAGGGCAAACTCAATTCTAATAAAAGTTCACTAGCAATATCCGTTGCTCTCACACTTAGCAAGAAGCTATGGAGGAAACGGTTGGTCATGGCTGTTAAAAAGCCAATTAAAAAACCGCCTAGGATTGAAAAGATGAGCGAACTACTCGCTTGGCCAAGGGAAAAGGCTCCAGTTGTCCAAGCTGTCAAAGCTACCTGAAAGGCAACCAAGCCAGAAGCATCATTCAAAAGTCCTTCACCTTTAAGGATATTGGACACGCGCTTAGGAAAGCTAAACCGCTCCGAAAGAGAGGCAAAGGCCACCAAATCCGTAGGGCCAAGGGCTGCCCCAACAGCCAAGCAAGCCGCCAAGGGAAGACTGAGCCAAAGAAGATGGGCCAAGCCACCCAAACTCAGGGTCGAGATGAAAATCACTGGAAATATGAGATAAACAATGATTCGCCAGTGTTTTAAAATAGCTGTAATGTCCGCTTCTTCCGACTCTCGGAAAAGCAAGGGCCCGATAACCAGAGCCAAAAACAACTCCGTATTGAGATGAAAGTCAGTATTGGGTAAAAAGAGACCAATCACAATTCCCAAAAGAATTTGCACCAAAGGGAGAGGCAAAAAGGGCAGGAGTTTATTGGTTGTACTCGAGACAATCAAGACCAGTAAAAATAGGATGAGGTAAATCAGTAATTCCACGCACTTCCTCCTTAATCTTTTTTACAACAAGATTCAAATATCTCCTTCTGCTCTTTGATTTTTTGGTCAATCTTGGAACAATCCTTGTGCTCAATTTTTCTCTGGCACCGTTCCATTTCAAGAGCAACTAATTTTTTCTTGATTTTAAGCATTTTTTTGCTCATGTGTGCTTGATCTAACACCCCCACCGCTCGTTCGTGGTGGGTTGATTCAACAAAATTCTGGCGCATGGCATCCAGCTTTTCACGTAGGTATTGTTTATCCATGTCTATATCTCTCTAATTTTTCAATCATTACTAAAAATGGTGGGTTGTTGACTTGGTTTAAAGTTCGGTAAATGGCAGCTGTGTACTCTTGTTGATTCAACTGGCTAACAAAATCCAAAACAGCATCCCTCTCTAGGTCGCCTCCTTCATGACCATAGTAGATCATGATAGCAATCCGTCCCCCTTTGACAAGCAAATGACACAGCTTTTCTAATGCTTCAATCGTTGTCTGAGGTCTGGTGATGACAGACTTATCAGCTGACGGCAGATAGCCCAGATTAAAAATCCCTGCCTTGGCTTCTGTTACAAACTGGTCCAGTGTCTCATGACCTTGCAAGATTAACTGGGCATTTGTCATTCCAGCTTGGTCCAAACGCTCTTGGGTCTTTTCCAAGGCTTGCTCCTGAATATCAAAGGCATAAACTTTCTTGGCTAGCTTGGCTAGGAAAAGCGTGTCATGACCATTTCCCATGGTCGCATCCACTACGATATCGTCCTGAGTTACTACCTCAGCCAAAAAATCATGTGCCGTTTCAAGTGGTCTTTTCATTTTCAAACTCCTGTTTTACAGCCTTGCATCCTTGAACGCTTCCACGACGTCGCATCTCCATCTCAATACTATTTAGAACTTCCCATTTATTGAGGCTCCACATAGGCCCAATCAGCATATCTCTAGGTGCATCTCCTGTAATTCGATGGATGACAATATGCTTGGGAATGATTTCCAGTTGGTCACAGATGACCTTGACATATTCGTCCTGGCTCATCAATTGTAAACGTCCCTCATGGTAATCTCGCTGCATACGAGTATTTGTCATAAGATGGAGCAAATGCAGTTTAATCCCTTGAATATCGTTATCCGTGATACAGCGGCGGACATTTTCAATCATCATCTCATGGGTTTCACCAGGCAAGCCATTGATCAAATGAGAAACAATCTCAATCTTGGGATACTTTCTCAAACGCTTGACCGTTTCCACGTACAACTCATAGGAGTGGGCACGGTTAATCAGATCAGAGGTTGCTTCATAAGTGGTCTGCAAACCCAATTCAACCGTCACATGCATTCGCTCCGATAACTCAGCCAAATACTCGATAGTTTCGTCTGGTAAACAATCTGGGCGCGTTCCAATATTGATTCCTACTACACCTGGCTCATTGATAGCCTGCTCATAGCGCTCTCGGATGACTTCCACCTTTTCATGGGTGTTGGTAAAATTTTGAAAATAGACCAGATACTTCTGCACATCTGGCCACTTGCGGTGCATAAAGTCAATTTCCTTATAAAATTGTTCACGGATAGGCGCGTCCGGTGCTACGATAGCATCTCCAGAACCTGAAACCGTACAAAAAGTACAACCTCCATGAGCCACAGTCCCATCACGATTGGGACAGTCAAACCCCGCATCAATAGGGACTTTAAAGGTCTTTTCTCCAAAGAGTTTTCGATAATAATCATTCAAGGTATTATAAGATTTCATAACTTTCATTATAGCAAAAAACATTCACAATCTCAAAAGCCTGACTTTCCTATAAATTCCTCTGTTTCTCGTTTCCATTAGCGATTTTTTATGATACAATATGGGTATGATTTTAATGAAATTAGCATCTATTTTATTATTGATACTGACCTTAGTAGTCTGCATTATCATAACCAAACTTTTTAGATTAAAAAAACTAGGACGAAACTTTGCGGATTTGGCTTTTCCAGTCTTGGTATTTGAATATTACCTTATTACAGCTAAAACCTTTACCCATAATTTCCTCCCTAGACTAGGCCTAGCCCTCTCACTCCTAGCCATTATTCTCGTTTTTTTCTTCCTTTTGAAAAAACGCAGCTTTTACTATCCTAAATTCATCAAATTCTTCTGGCGTGCAGGATTCTTATTAACCCTTGTCATGTATATCGAGATGATTGTTGAATTGATGGCCCTCTAGCTGAATCTTATATGAGACATAAAAAATAAAGGATTTAACCCTTTTGACTTGGGTAAATCCTTTTTTCTTGTTTAAAAATCGTTTGAGCAGAGCGTTTCCAAGCGAGACTTCACTTGTCTCGCTTGGGAACACTGCACAGAATAAATCTTATGAGAAAGTTACATTCCTCAAATCAATCTTATCCGATCCACTCACCGTTTTCATTTACTTGATAACCATCCGGAGTTACTGTATTGACAGCAAGGGATCCATTTGCATCAACATAATACCATTTGTCTCCAACTTGGAACCATTGACTTGTCTTCATCGAACCTGATGCATCAACATAGTACCACTTACCATCTTGATCCAAAATCCACTCATTAGATGACATTGCACCTGATTGATTCAAGTAATACCATGCACCTGATTGATCTTTAATCCAGCCAGTTTCCATTTTTCCTGTTTGATCAAAGTAATACCAAGTATCTCCATCTTTGACCCAACCCTTAGCCAAGTCCCCATTTTGTTGACGATAATACCATTTACCATCTTCCTTGTTCCATCCAGGTTTTTTGCTTTCCTGAGTAGGAGCTTGTATCACAATGTTCGGAGCAACTGATAGATGATTTTTAAAATCTGAACTGTTACTTGTCACACCATTATTTGATGGATTTGGAATGACAATATTTGGATTCGGATTTGCTCCTGGTTTTTGTTCCGTAGGTTGACTGCTACCATTGTCTTGATGTCCACCCGCCGGCGTCTCAATGTTACTTGTTTTCTTCTTAGTACCTACCAACAGAATTCTATTTACAGGTTCTTCCAGAATCTCACGTGATTTTTCTTTATTCTTGCCATCAGTCGTTACTTCTGTATAGATACGTTCCTTACCAACTTTACCTTCTTGCAACAGGCGAACTTCTCCCTCAAACAGAGTATCGTCTTTTTGTTCAAGAGTTTGGAAGTTCAATTCTTTGTCTACCACTTCAAGACTAGGCAAGTCATATTGAGCAGGAGCTACAAGTTTTGCGTCTATCACTTTTTCCTTAGTCAATTTAATCCGGTATTCTTTGACATTCTTACCACTCTCTGATACCAGACGGACTAATACAGGAAGATTTTCATTTCCACTATCCACAATTGTAGATGTGACTTGATCTTTCCCTTCTACAGTGATTTTTGGACGTTCCCCTTTATAAATCAATTCATAGTCCAAACGATTTTCAGAGAAGTCAGGAAGCTCTTTACCATCTACTAAAATTCTTCCCTCTGTGCTCTCTTTTGCAAGCTCACTTGGTGCTCGGAAACTTAATTCAGTTAGTGCAACCCCATTTTTATCTGCTTTTCTGTCCATACGCCATCTCATAGCTTTGGTAGTCACAGCTTTAAAGGTCACATTGATCTCATTTCCAGCTTGAATTTCTTTGTCTGCGTAATAAGGAACAAGTTCCCAATTATCAGGGTTATTAAATGGATGATTTGATTCGTAGCTGTAGTTTGAATAGTAAACCGGAACATCAAAGTCAGGACCGATGTATCGTTCCAATACGAGTTTAGCTGGGGCATCTGTTCCACTATCTGCAAAGAAGTTTAGTTTAGCTTGTGAAACCTTTCTATCCACAATTTTACCATTCTTTTTAAAGATAACACCAACTGATACTTCTGGATTAGCAGATGGAGTAGCGGACCAGTTTGTCCAACGGTTGTCTTGATTTCGGTCATTATCATTTAAATAGTCTACACGGTCGTTCGAATTATCATCCAAATCATTAGTAGCTGAAGCAAAAGCCTGACTATGAGTAGCAAGATAATCTGGATTATCAGAAAGTGATCTACCGACCTTGTCCGTTACTCGAACAGATAATTCTACTGGGACCTCACTACCAACTACATGGCCTTTAATTGTATATTCCCCAGCTTTGTTTAAGGTAGAAGCAGGGACTTTTTCCCATTCAACTGCCAAATCTTTTACGTCATAACCGCTCTTACCTGCGAAATAAACTGGAACCTTATTTGGCAATTCCAAAGGTTGACCTAACTGCAACAATTGAGACTGTTTTGCAGAAGCAATTGGTTTACGAGCCAACAAATCTTTATCTTTTGTAAAGTGAAGGTTGTATTCTCCAAGAATATCGCCATTTTCTGCTTTCACAATAACACGGACAGGATCGCCCTCTTTCACGCTAGGAACCACTGTAGCAAGTCCATTATTTGTGATACTAGCTGTTACTTCTGGAATTTTTCCATCACTATAGTCTAAATAGTAATCTGTTAAGTCTGGATTAAAGTGAGGAAGATCTTTTCCAGCAACCTTAATGTTAGTAGTTGCCTCTTTAGCTGGTGCTACCTTTTTAGAGAAAACTTGTAATTCTGTAATGGATGTTCCAAGTTTATCATCAGCTCTTGTCATGCGAATACGTACCGCGTAGGTATCCACCTTATCAAAACTGAAATGATTCATTTCTCCAGCTTTTAACTGATCTGGAGCCTTAAGATTTGTGACTGGTTTCCAATTTTTACTGTCATTAAATACGTGGTTTTCACCCTCTACATAACCAGGATTCTTCGGTGCAGTTGGAGCTTTTTCACCAACATAATACTCAATGACGTAAGATTTTGGAGCACCTACACCGCTATCTTCATAAAATGCTACATTCAAGTTATCGACCGAACGTTTTGTCAAAATACCTGAATCTCCAAAGAGTACCCCTACTGAAGCTTCTTCAGAACGTTTCCAGTTTGACCAACGATTTGCAGGCTGATCACCGTAAGAAATCACTTTATCATTTACATTAGATACTGGGTCATAAGAATGAGAATCTGATGCAAAGGCAAGTGGTAATTCTGAACCTGTCCATTGATCTGAAATATTCTTCCCAATTTCTGTTTGACTCGATACACGAACATGTAATTTCGTTGTCAGTTGTGTTCCTTCTACATGGCCTGTTACAGTAAAGATTCCTTCTTTTGCATACTGGCTTGCATCAATAGTGTCCCAAGCCACCTTAGCTGAAGATACTTGGCCATTTGAATAATAAGTTCGGACACTTTCTGGCAAGGTTGGTGCCTCAGAAATTGGTGTTGTGATGCTCACATCTTCAACTTTTACAATTCCTTCTACTGATACTGTCGCACGAGCTTCTTGATTCAATCCTTCAACCTTACCAAGTACTTCAAAAGTATGATATTGATTTAATTTTTCAGATGGAATCGAATCCCAAACTACCTTATGAACTTTTGGAAATCCTTTATCGTACTCAACTGTTACTGTAGATGGAAGATTTGGTGTTTGGTGCAAATCTGTCACAAGGCTAACTGGGCGAATGGCCTGAACAACTTTATCTTCAGTATTTGCTGCGATCGTTAGAGGAAGTTCTCCTTTTGCACCTTCATATTGAGCTTGTAAAGTGAGACTACCCGGTTTATGCAACTCTAGCATTCCCTTATTAACAGAGACTCCTCCCTCGCCTTGGCTTGAGAAAGTCACCTTATCAGTTGGTAAAATAGCTTCAGTTCCATCCTGATAACGGGCTAAAACTGTCACTTTAACAGTTTGATCTTCTTTGAGGCTAGATACTTGATCCACTCTGAGACTCAAGCTTTCAATTTGTGGAGAATCAACAAGGAACTGAACAGCATAGGTTTGTAACTGTCCCCCGTCTTTAGGCTGAATGTAGATACTAGCACGCATTCCATTGGATTCATTTGCCTGAATCACGTTCACATCGGCATTTTCAGCACTAGCACTGACTTCTGGAATTTTTGCTCCATAAGAAAGTTTGTGATAATGTACAGGATGCTCTTTTGAAAGTTCCGTAACACTTTCACCACCTACTGCTATATTTGGTGTAACTTGAGACAATTCCTTACCATCATCAACTATCAAAGTAGCGTGGATGGTTCTATCTCCTAATTGGCTAGTCATCTGAATATGTGCCCCCGGAGTAGATAACTTCTCTTTATCTTCTGGTGAAATTTCCCAATTTTCAACTTCATAATTGTGAATACGACCATCTGTTGAAACAAGTGAAACAAGTTTATCCACAGAACTCAAGTCTGTTCCAGGTGTGATGCGTTTAACAGCTGGAAGTTCATTCGCAACTGTAAGTACTTCAACACGAGCCTCAACTTCACGTCCATCAGACATACCTTTTACAGTTACAATTCCAGCTTGACTGACATCTGCTTGAGACCAGGTTACAGGACGTTTTTCACGACTACCATCACTATATACAAATGGCACTGTCTGAGGCATTTTAAGTTTTTGTCCTAAAACTGTCCGAACTTTTGGTATTTCTGTTCCTAAAACAGTTTTTTCTGACTGGTCTGACTTACCTGTAAAAACTGTAACTTGATCTGATTTCAACAAGCCTGAATATGCTGTAAGGGTAAATTTACCTGCTTGATCAGTCGATTTAACAATCGCTACCCCTTTACCATTAAAGGCTCTACGAATCCAAGAACCATCTGCTTGTTCTTTATAACGTTCACGACTAGCTTGCTCACCATTATCCACACCAACCAGTTGACCTTGTCCATGAAGTTGGAAGTGAACTAGATTGTTAGCAGTTGGCACAACATTACCCTTGCTATCTACAATTTCGTAATAGATATAAGTCAAATCTTTTCCATCTGCAGCGATTGCATTTTCTTCCTTAACCAAACGGACACCTGCAGGTTCACCAGCAGTTACAATCTTATCACGAGCAATTTCCTTGCCAGACTCATCTCGAGCTACAGCTTCCAAAGTTCCCGGTTTATAAGCTACTTTCCACTCCAAGTATAGTTCTTGAGAATTTTCACCTTCTTGATATGTTCGACCGTCACTTGTTTGTTTTTTGTTGAATTTTTTAAGACCTAGTGACTCATTATTTAAGAACAACTCAACACTGGCAGCATTGGAATAAGCTCTAACTGGAATTCGATTTTCAGCGTCTGCAACATTATCTGCCAATTCAGTCTTTTCCCAGTTCCAGTGAGGAAGTAAATGAACCATTGGTTTTTTCTTGGCAGAAACCCACTGACTTTGGTAGAGATAATAGTCATTTTTTGGAATACCTGCGGTATCAACAATACCAAAGTAGGAACTTTTTACTGGTGTACTATTTTGATTGTGCCATGGTGTTGGTTCACCAATATAATCCGTACCGGTCCAAATGAATTGTCCAGCGTATCCTGGATGATCTCTATCGAAGGTCCATGATGCTGTAGCAGTTTTACCCCAACCAACACGATCATTACCATAATCGGATTGTTCGTAATTACGCCAATATTGGTTACTTCCTACCCACTCACTCTCTGGATGGAAATAACTTCCTCTTGTACGAGTTGCTGAAGATGTTTCTGAACCATAAATGAGCCATTTCGGATGTTTCGCATGAAGAGTTTGATAATTTTCTTCAGAGTAATTCAATCCAACTGCATCCAGTTCATCTGCAATCTTTTCATGGTCCCCAGTTCCATCTCCGAAACGGAATTTATCAGCTCCCATGGTTACATAGCGTGTCTTATCAACAGATTTCACCACTTTCACCAAACGTTTGACAGTTGCTAGTGAATGGGCTTTCCCATCTGCTTCACCGATTTCGTTACCAATAGACCACATGACAACAGCAGGATTGTTTTTATCTCTTTCTACCATTGTTCGAAGATCGTAATCAGACCATTTTTCACCTTTTCTTGCCTCTGGATGGGTAGCATCTTTTTCAAAGAAACGACCATAGTCGTATGGTTTCTTACCGCCATACCAAGTGTCAAAGGCTTCTTCCTGAACTAGCAAACCAAGCTCGGCTGCAATTTGCAAGGTCTGAGGACTTGCTGGATTGTGAGTCGTACGAATCGAATTCACTCCCATTTCCTTCATCTGTTTCAGACGACGGTATTCTGCCTTATAGTTTTCTTCTGCTCCTAACGCTCCGTGATCATGGTGCAAGGAAACTCCATGGAACTTGATGTGTTCACCGTTCAAAGAGAATCCTTGGTCTGGAGTCCAGTTATAGTAGCGATAACCAAATAAATCTTTTTTAGCATCTACAAGCTGACCATCTTTATAAACACGAGTTACCATCTCATATAAAGCAGGTTTATCAGATGACACTGTCCACAATTTTGGTTTTTCAACTTCTAATGCTGAATCCAAATGAAGGGTTTGTTTTGCTTTTAGAGTTTTACTCTCAGTTCGAACAAGTTCTGTAACTGCCTTCCCACCTCGTTCAAAAATTTGATACTCTGCTACAATTTCATGGTCTTTATTGTCTGTATTAACAATTTTACTGCTTACTTGGGTTTCAACTTTTCCTCCTTGTTGACTTTCTAGTTTTGGAGTTAAAATAGTTGTCCCATTTTTTTCAACATGAATCTTGTCTGTTACTTGTAATGATACGTCTCGATAGATACCACTTCCTGAATACCATCTACTACTTGGTTGCTTATTAACTGCATGAACAGAAATAACATTTTCTCGCCCATCTTTATGGAGATAGTTACTAATGTCATATGAAAATTGATTGTAACCGTTTGGATAGTGACCAACTAGTTGACCATTGACGAATACTTGTGAATCCATGTAAACTCCATCAAAGGTTACACGAACATCTTTATTTAAGTCCTTTTCGTCTAACTTAAAGGTTTTCCGATACCAGCCATCTCCACCATTCAGTTGACCACCCTCGTTTTGAGCTGGAGAATCATGGTCAAAATCAAAATGAATACTCCAGTCATGAGGAAGATCCATTTTTTTCCATGAAGTAATATCTGCGTCTGGTTTAACAGCTTCCTTTGCATTGGCATTTAGTTTAAAGTGCCAATTCTGGTTGAAGGAAATGTTTCTATCTTCAATTAACTTATCAACTACTTCATTCGTAGCAGATTTGAATTCTTGCTTATCTTTTGAAACAGAACGATCTTGTGATTCTGCTTTATTTGTTTCTTCAAATTTCTTCTTATCCTCAGATTTATTTTTATCTTCAGATTTATCCGTTACCTCAGTCTTATTTGTTTCTTCAAGCTTCTTGCTATCCTCAGGCTTGTTCGCTTCTTCTGTTTTGTTTTCGACTTCAGCCTTACCTTCTTCTGAGGGAACTACTTGATTATTAGCCGCTGAAACTAAAGGTTGCTCTGCTTGAGGTTTAACTGTAGTATCACTACCATCCGCATTTTCCATTAGAGATACATTTTCAGCTTTAACAGGTTGCTCACTGGCTTTTTCAGTCATAACTCCTTCAGCTTTATGTTCACTTGAAAAATCAGTAACTACCTTGTTTTCAGGTTGGTGCTCAATCCTATTTGTTGACACAATCTCTTCAGTATTTTCGTTGGCATATACCGAAGAAGCCTGACTAAGGCTCGCCCCCAATAATAGAGCACATGTTCCAATAAGCACAGAGCAAGCACCGACTGAAAATTTTCGAATACTATAGACTCTCTTTTTGTTCCAATTACCTTTTTGCATGTAATCCTCCTATTGGTAACCGCTTTCATTTTGTCTGATAGCAAGCTACTTATTATATTTATCTTATAATACGATTTTATAACCAATAAAAAATTTGTCAATCGAATACAGATAAAAACAATGTTTTGGATTGGTTTTTATAAAAATTGGAGAATTTCCAGAGAGTATCGTAGCGAAATTTATTATAACAAATACGACATCGGACTCTACTTGACATTTTAAAAAAGAATAGCTTTTTACTATCTCAAACAAAAATATTTTTTCTTATCTTAACATAATGTAAAATCAAAAAGTAAACTAGAAATAATCTTTTACCACCAAAAATTCTTTCTTACATTTTTAGACATAGAAAAAGAGCCAACAAATATTTCAGTTAGATCTTGACTTTGTTCATTCTTCCTTCTTATTTTCCTTCTTTATCAGGAAATAGATAACCAATACCTACACAAGCTAGGACACCTGCTCCAATCACCAATCCGCTTGAAATTGGCAAAAGGTCCAAAATTGCATTCGCAATGATAAAGGCAATAATCAAACACATCAGACTAGCCTTGTAATCCTTTTTCAAAAGATTCTCTAGAGTGAAAAAGAGAAACAATCCTACCGGAATCAGTGACCAGAGGTTGACATCTAAACTTGGCCAGCCTACAGAACCAAAATACAATACTGTCGCTGCTGCTACCAAAAATACAATCCCCAATAATTTTTTCATTTGTTTATCTCCAATTTCTTTTTTAGGAACTTGAGTTATCTGATAGTGACACCTCACATCCCTTACAAAAAACATTATAGCAGAGGAGTTTTTCAAGAACAAGGCCTTTTGCCTATCTGGTCTAAATATAAGTCTAAGTGGTTCAATAGTTAAGATAAAATAAAAAGAAACCCAGTCGAATGAGTTTCATCACTTTGCCGATTGCAGGGTTTGAACCTGTGACCTTCGCGTTACGAGTGCGGTGCTCTACCAACTGAGCTAAATCGGCGATTACACTTACAGTATAGCACTCTGAGGATGGATGTCAAGGAATTTTCATTCCTATTAGAAAAAGCCTGTCCTGAGACAAGGCTTTGATATTCTATTATTTACGAACCTGCACTTTCGTAGGCGTCCAAGCCCCTATCCCAGAGTTTAAGGGAAATGACAAAGAAAAGAAGGGAAATCAACATCAAACCTCCTATGTTAAAGACTACATCCTTGTCCTGCAAGAAATAGCTAGCTGGATAGTAGGCCGTAAAAGCGAAAGGCACGATAAAGCTAATCAACCATCGAAGGAGCGAATTGTAAATCGAAATCGGGTACTTGGCAAAATCATTAAACATATAGAAAATGTAAATCATAGCGCCTGACTGCTTGGTCCAAAAAGCGATGCTGGCTGTCGCGATTTTCAAGGAAGTATAAATCAAGGTCGCAAAAGGAATACAGACTAGAAAAATCAGGAATTTTGGAAGAGTCCAAGCAATACTGGTCACTGTTGTTCCTAGTAGAATACCACCGACTAAGAGTTCGCCAAAAGCATCAATCTGAAAGGTCTCAACTAAGATGTGAAAGAGAGGATTGATAGGACGAGTCAAATACTTGTCAAACTCCCCTTTTCGCACCAAGCGTTGCCCCAGAGCCCAGAGATTGTCAAAAAAGAGATGGTCCAATCCCTTGGGAATCAAAGAAAATCCATAGATAAAGGCGATTTCTTGAAAAGTCCAACCTTCTAGGGATGGAATATGTTGAAAAATGACATTGAGAAATAAGAGGTTCAAGCCTTGAGTCAGAAAAACTCCTAACACGCCCACCACAAAATCCACCTTGTATTCCATGATTTGCTTGATGTATTGTCTGATAAAAATCAGATGCATGCGTTGATATTTTTTCATACTAACCTCCTTGAATGGTGATAAAGGACTGGACTCGTTTCCAAATCAACTGAGACAAGCCCATCATCACTATGAGCCAGAAAAACTGCAAAGCGAGCGCTTGAAGAATTTGACTGGCATCGTATTTCCCAACGATAATCATGACCGGAGTGTAAATCAAGGATGAAAAAGGCAGGAAGGACAGAATATCTGAAACAACCTTGGGAAAGAAAGCCAAGGGAATCAAACTTCCAGACATAAAAGCCACTATGGAAGTCTTGAGTAGATTAGAACCCCATAGATTTTTAAACACAAAGGCTGAAAAACCAAAACAGATATTAAAGAAAAAGTTAATCAGATAGGCCAGCGTTAAGCTAAAAAGATATAGTGCAGTTAATCCCAGCACTTCTACCATCCCTTGCCCAGATAAGATTTTCATTAACACGATGACACTTAAAAATGGAAGGCCAACAGAGATAAAAATCAACCACTTGGACCCAAGCTCGGTAAAGAGGTAAGAAGCCGCAAAATGCACTGGTCTCAACAAGCGCATGATAATGGAACCATCCTTGACCTCCTCCCCAATCATAAAAGAGCTATCAGACCTGGTCAACAGATTGGTCACAAAACTCATAATGATGTAGAGGGTGATATCTGCCATACTGAAGCCCTGAATCAAAGACTCTTGTGAGGAATCAAAGACAGCCTTCCAGAGATAAAAGGCCACAAAAGCACCCATAACATCTCCGATTCGATAGAGAATAAAGTTGACTCGATAGGTAATCAATTCCTGAACACCTGCATTTATAAAGGGTTTATAACGTCTCCACAATTTGACCATCTTAGAGCTCCTTTCGGTAGAAGCGACGGATAATGTCCTCGATATCCGTATCCACCATCTTCAAATCTCGGATGTCAAAATCAGACAGGGTTTGCTTGATAATGTCCGCCGACTGGTAGCGGGAACTATCAAATTCAATATTGAGACTATTTCCTTGTCTATCAACGGTCATATCAGGCAAGCCTTCATAGTGAGAAGCGAGATGACTTTGCCCTGGCACCAATTCAAAGGATAGAGTCTTCATCTTGCCAAAGGTCTCCTTGAGCTGACTCACCGTTCCATCAAAAATCTCCTGCCCCTTGTCAATCATGAAAATCCGATTACAGAGCTGCTCAATATCGCTCAAGTCATGAGTGGTCAAGAGAATGGTGGTTTCTTCCTCCTGATTGATCTGAGTAATAGCCCGACGAATGTTATCCTTGACCGAAACGTCTAAACCAATGGTCGGCTCATCTAAAAAGAGAACCTTAGGATTGTGAAGCAAGGAAGCTGCAATGTCCGCCCGCATCCGTTGTCCCAGTGAAAGAGTACGCACGGGGTCCTTGATAAAGTCCTTCAAATCCAAGACTTCATTCAAAAAGTCCATGCGCTTGTGGAAGAGCGAGTCTGGAACATCATAAATCTCCTTCAAGACCGTGTAGGTCTCTTGTAGAGCCAAATCCCACCACAACTGGGTTCTTTGCCCAAAGACCACTCCAATATCCTTGACATAATCTTGGCGATTGTCCTGGGGAATCTTGCCGTTAATCCGACAAAAACCAGATGTCGGTTTCAAAATCCCTGTCAGCATTTTAATGGTTGTCGACTTCCCAGCACCATTAGCACCGATAAAACCCAAAATTTGCCCTTTTGGCACCTCAAAGGTCAAATCCTTGACCGCTTCAAAGGTCTGCTTTTCAGGATGAATAAAGGAGCGTAATGCCCCCTTCAATCCCGGTTCCTTAACAGTCTTCACAAAATTTTTCTGAAGATGTTCCACTTCTATCATTGCCATATCTATCTCCCTATCGCAAGAAATAGCAACATTGTATTTTTGACTACAAATATTCTAAATTCTTACTTTCTACACCTTCTACATTTTATTACTACAGAAGGCTTTATACCAACCTATTATAGTCCAATAAAAACTAGAATGCAAGCGTTTGCCTACAGATTATAAAATTAGAAATTTCTCTCTTAAAATCATACTTTTAATCAAAAATTATGGCTTGATCGTTTCCTTAAAATAGAAAAAACCCACCCAATGGGCAGGTTTTATCTGTATTGTTCAGCTAGATTAAGCTTTACCTTCTGAACCGAATACGTCGATACGTTCTTCAACTGATGCTTGGATAGCTTTTACACCGTCAGCCAAGAATTTACGTGGGTCGAAGAGTTTTTTCTTGTCGTATTCTGCTTCGTTTGCTTCGTAGTCACGAGCAAATTTACGAGTTGCGTTAGCGAATGCGATTTGGCATTCTGTGTTAACGTTAACTTTCGCAACACCAAGTTTGATAGCTTCTTGGATTTGCTCATCAGGAATACCTGAACCACCATGCAATACGATTGGGAATCCTGGAACAGCTTCAGTCAATTTTTGCAAGTGATCAAGGTGAAGACCTTTCCAGTTTTCTGGGTAAGGACCGTGGATGTTACCGATACCAGCTGCCAAGAAGTCGATACCTGTTTCAACCATTGCTTTAGCGTCTTCGATTGGAGCCAATTCACCATCACCGATGATTCCGTCTTCTTCACCACCGATAGTACCAACTTCAGCTTCTACTGATACACCATTTGCATGAGCAAATTCTACAACTTTACGAGCTTTGTCAAGGTTTTCTTCAACTGGAAGGTGTGAACCATCAAACATAACTGAAGTATAACCAACTCGGATACACTCAAGTGCATCTTCGTAGTGACCGTGGTCAAGGTGGATAGCTACTGGTACAGTGATACCCATTGATTCAACAAGGTTAGCGATCAAGTTGCGAGCAACTTTGTAACCACCCATGTATTTAGCAGCACCCATTGAAGTTTGGATCAAAACTGGAGCTTTTTTAGCTTCTGCTGCGCGCAAGATAGCTTGAGTCCACTCAAGGTTGTTTGTGTTAAATCCACCAACTGCATAACCGTTGTCACGAGCTGCTTGGACAAATTTTTCTGCTGAAACGATTGCCATTTTATCAGGCCTCCTGTATATTTTTATGGGTCATCCCATTTACATTGTTCATTTTATCACTTTTTGACAAAAAAATCTAGTTTTTCCCGCAGTTTCGATTGAATTTCTTCTAGCTTCATCTATGTAAACCCTTTCTCTGCCTAGTCTTGGGCAACTTTTGGAAAAGCTATGAAGAAGGTTAAGCGGTTCTCTTGCATTTCGAACCGGTAAGGTAATTTTTCATGTTCTAATAAACTTTTAACAACAAAGAGCCCCATCCCCGACCCCTTAGCCTTGCGACTAGCATTGTCAGAAAAAGACTGAGCCAGTCTTTCTTGTTCTTCAGGACTACAGCTATTCTCGATAAAAAGTTCCCCTTCTCTTTCGCCAATGCGAACCAAGCCACCTGGAACAGAATGCTTGATAGCATTGCTGATGAGATTAGATAGGATTAACTTCATCACAGATGGATTTAGATAAGCCTGCTGGTGGTTCAAACTATTGTCAATCTGAAGTTCTCTCTCCTTGGCTAGCAAGACATAATCTTTGACTAGAGTCTGCGTCATCTGGAGGAGATCTATTGTTTTCCTATCATCTCGTAATTCCTGCACAGAAGAGAGGGAAAGTATCTGCAGAACATGGTGATTGAGCTCATCCACAATCCCTAAGGCCACTCCCAGATAGCGGTCTCTATCCTTATAACGACCGACATTTTCTTTCATGTTTTCGATCAGAATTTTCAAACTGGCCAGAGGTGTTTTCAATTCATGAGAAGCCCCTCGCAAAAATTCGACCTTCATCTTTTCCAGCTGGAGAATGGCTTCATTCTTGTCATGCAAGTCCGCAATGACAGTTAAAAGGTGCTGGTAAAGGCTATTGATTTGTTCCTTGAGATCCCCAATCTCATCCTTAGAATCCACGCGCAATCGCACTTGGGCATCCAAATCCATCATCCGACGGGTCACCCGCTTGATTTCCAAAATCGGGGCAACAATGGTCCGAGCATAGATGTAGGCTACCAAGAGGGAAATCAGAAAGGAGGCCAACAAGGTATAGGGCAGAAATTGAAGACTAATCTGCTCTGCTTCCTTTTGCAAATCCATGGAGGCCAGAAACTGGAGAGTCATGCTTCCACCGTCTTGTGTTTTCACCTCGCGCTCCTCAATAAAGAGGGAGGTGGTTTGGCGGTCTGTATCCAAAGGAAGACTGTCCTTAACCTCCAACTTGTCCTCGGTCATCTCTCCCTTGACCGCCCCTTTGATCTCACTAGTCTGGGAATACAAGTCTAAGACTTGCTCGATACTTTGCCTATCCTTTCCTTCTAGGGACTGGGCAATGGCTGTCGCTTTCTGACCAATGGTTTCCTGACGGTGGCTCAGATAAGTCGAGGGAAAGAGAAAATAAATGGCCAAATGAAGACAAATAACCAGAACACTAAAAATCGAGAAGGTGTAGATAATTATCTTTGTAAATAAACCTGTTCGTTTCATTTTCGCTCCAATTTATAACCAACATTGCGCACAGTGAGGATGCAATCCAAGTCTAGCTTTTTCCGTAGTTCCTTGATATAAACATCAATGACACGGTCAAAGGGAACCTCATCTGTCGCTTTCCATACGGCATCGATTATCTGAGATCGAGTCAAGGCTCGTCCTTCGTTTTTCACCAGATAGTCCAAAATTTCCAACTCTTTAGCATTAACAGCCACTTCCTCTCCTGCTAGGCTTGCACTATAGCTCTCAAAGTCCACCTTGGTATCCTTATAAGAGAAGACTCGTCCCGTATCATAATAGCGCTTGAAAATCGCGTCTACCCTCACTTTTAAGAGAGACAGAGAAAAAGGTTTTTCCAGGTAGCCATCTGCGAGCGAAGCAAAGGCACTCATCTTGTATTCCTCATCCTGAAAAGCTGTCAACATCAAGACAGGAACCTGACTAGTTTTACGAATCTCAGCTAGGACTTCTAGGCCATTGAGCTTGGGCATTTGGATATCCAGTAAAACCAAGGCTACTTCATAGCTAGAAAATTGCTCCAAGGCTTCCTGACCGTCCGCCGCTTCAATAGTTTCATAGCCACAATCCGTTAAATAGTCACTGATCCCTTCACGGATCATCTCTTCATCTTCTACAATTAAAATTTTCATACTTTAACTGCTCTCTATTTTTTATTTTTCTTAGAATAAATACCTACTCTATTTTTATTATAGCCTCTTACTAACCTTTTGTCTTTAAGAAACTTTCTACTAGATAAAACAAAGAGAGCCTATCGCTCTCTCTGCTCACATTTCACTCCCTATGGAATGAAAATTATTTAGCTGCTTTTGAAAATGTTACAACGTAGTTATAATCTTTCCCATTAGCTTGATATACATAGTCCTCTTTAAAAGTATAGCCGCGTTTGCTCAACTCTTCTTTCTTAGCATCAACTTGGCTCTTAACCGCTTCTTTCACCTGTTCATTTGTTGAACCTTCCGTGACTTCAAGAGGAGTTCCATTGATATCTCCTAGGAAACCTGCAATATCTTTCATTTGATCAAAGTTATAAAAAACATTGACTTTGACCTTTTGAGGAGCTGGCTGTTCTAGACTTCTACGATTTCTGCTAGCGCGTGGTTGAACTGCTGGAGCCATTCTGAAACCTGAAGTTCCTGTAGCCTCCTTAGTGAATGTAACGACATAGTTATAATTTTTCACAGTAGTATCTTGTTCAAAAATAATGTCATTTTTCACATGATACCCTCTAGCAGCTAGGTCTTTTATCTTGGCTTGAATTTTTTCTTTTACTAATTCTTTTGCCTGTGCTTCATTCGTTCCAGCAGGAATTGTGACAGTATTATCTTCTCCCGGGTCAGATAGGAAGCCATGAATATCTGGCATTCCTGCGAAGTTATAGCTAATATTGACAGTTCCATCTGGTTCTGATGTTGAACGTGCCACTCTTCTTGCTCTTGCTTGAACTGATGGGGCATTTCTAAAACTTGAAGTCCCTTCTGAAGTTGAAGAAGGTTGTGCTGGAGTTGTTGCTGTAGCTTCACCTGATCCATGACCTATTGCTGTACTTCCATCATTAATAGTAGTACCCTCATTACGACCATTTGTTAAATTATCTTTATTATAATTTGGTGCTGGTAATTCTTCACCTGGAACATTAATCTCATCAATCTTAGTTTGATATTCATCCGTAGCGTCTACTGCTGCATCGTGATCTTTAGCATTATTTATCGCTTCTAATCCTGCTTCTTTTAAATCTTTTAATTGAGCTTCTAACTTAGCTTTTTCTGCTTCATCTTTAACTTTTTCAATTTCACTAAGTTTTGAAGCCGCAATTTTTTCAATAACATCTTTTCCATCTTTTTTTGCTCCCTCAAGTTTTTCATCTTTAGGTGCTACTTCTTCAGACGGAGTTTCTTCTTTGGGTGTTGCAACTGGCTCTTCCGCTTTCGGTGATGGAGCTGATGGTTCCTCAGCTTTCGGTGTTGGAGCCACTGGCTCGTCCGCTTTTGGTGCTGGTGTCGTTGGTTCTTCTGCTTTCGGTGCTGGGGCTGCTGGTTCTTCCGCTTTCGGTGCTGGTGTTGCAGGTTCTTCCACTTTCGGTGCTGGTGTCGTTGGTTCCTCGGCTTTCGGTGCTGGCGCCGTTGGTTCTTCCACTTTTGGCGTTGTAGCCGCTGGTTCCTCCGCTTTTGGTGCTGGCGCTGCTGGTTCTTCCGCTTTCGGTGCTGGTGCCGCTGGCTCTTCTACTTTTGGCGCTAGAGCTGCTGGTTCCTCGGCTTTTAGTGCTGGCGCTGCTGGTTCTTCCGCTTTCGGTGCTGGTGCCGCTGGCTCTTCTACTTTTGGCGCTGGGGCTGCTGGTTCCTCGGCTTTTGGTGCTGGGGCTGCTGGTTCCTCAGCTTTCGGTGCTGGGGCTGCTGGTTCCTCAGCTTTCGGTGCTGGTGCCGCTGGCTCTTCCACTTTCGGTGCTGGGGTTGCAGGTTCTTCCACTTTCGGTGCTGGTGTCGTTGGTTCTTCGGCTTTTGGCGCTGGTGCCGCTGGCTCTTCTGATTTTGGTGCTGGTGCCACTGGTTCCTCTGCTTTTGGCGCTGGTGACACTGGCTCTTCCGCTTTTGGCGCCGGTGCCGCTGGCTCTTCTGATTTTGGCGCCGGTGCCGCTGGTTCTTCTGATTTTGGCGCCGGTGCCGCTGGTTCCTCTGCTTTCGGTGCTGATACTGATGGCACTGGAACTTCAGAACTTGGATTTGAAGCTACAGGTTGATTTGTAGCCCCTGTATTTGAAGGGGCATTGTCTGTTACTGGACTTGATTCACCTGAATCAGCACTAGTTGTAGCGCCCAGTGATGGAGTATTTGAAACTTCTTCCCTTGTTTCTGCTTTTAGCGTTGCTGTGACTGAGGTTTCTGATTTCGATGCCGGAGATACTGACTCTTCAGCTCTCGCTGCTGACACCACTGGTGTTTCCACAACTACTGGTGTCGTTTGTTTAACTGTAGTAGTTTGCTCTCCAGTTACAGTATCTGTCTTTGTTTCAACTTCATAACTTTGACAGCTACCAGAATTATCAATTGACACTCGCTGTCTTTTGACTTCTGTATTTCCATCTTTTAGAAAAGTCTCTTCGCTAAAATACAATTTATTATTGACAAAAATCAAATCTCTATTTGCAATACGATTTATCTCAACTAAACTATCAACAGATAGTCCTGTTGCTCCACTAATAGCACTCAGTGTATCTCCCCACTTAATAGTGTAGTGTGATAAATTGTCTATATTTTGAATATCAGCTTTTACTTCTGCAACTGTTCTGGCTACCCAAACACCATCTTGTTCGTTAGCGGAAACAGTTGGAGCTAAAAAGCCCAGTCCCAATAAAATCACACCTGTCGCAACAATTGCACCAGTTCTTAATTTTCTAAAGCCACGTAGGGATAATGTCCCTCTAACATTTGTTTGTCTCATTGTTTTCCTCACTATTTTATATTTTTTAAAAAGGCAAACTCAGCCACAGTAGGCCCGTCTACCTTTGCAGTCTGGATAGGTATCTACAGGTTTTCTATTTATTTAAAAGCAAATTATGAATAAATTTTTATGCATATTTGAATATAGAAATTGCAAATTATCCTTCCACTGAATTCAACGATTTTAGTATATCACATACACCAGAAAAAGTACAAAGAAAGCAACTGAAAGCAATGATTTTCACCACTGCTTTCGACTCTATTTTGAATTGTTAAATATGCATTCTCTATCCACCATTCTGGAATAGAAAAACAAGATGCAATCTTTATTCCAGACTAATTTTTTTAAACTTATTCACCATCCAGCAAGAGCTCTTTTGGTTGTTTTCTAAGGAGATTGCTTGAAGCAAGCGCCATAACGAGAACCACTAGAACCAAGGCAAGGACAAAGACGATGATAAAGTCTGATGTCTGAATGGAAATATCTAGGCTCGACAAGGTCTTACTAAAGCCATCTACTTCTGCACCACCACCAAGGTTAGAGGCTTGAGCAGCCTTGCTAGCTTGCTTGGCAACACCTGAAGTGACATTGGCAAGAACAGTATTTCCGATTGCACGCGCTGTGTAAGTAGCTAAGAAGTAAGCAGAAACAAGAGCAGGGATGGCAATCAAGATGGATTCAGTGATGAATTGACCCAAGATACTTGCCTGCTTGAGACCGATAGAGAGGAGAATTCCCACTTCCTTGCGACGGGCGTTGATCCAAAGGCTGAGCAAGAGGGCAAGGAGAATAACTGAGAAGCTCAAGCTACCCCAGAAGAGGAGATTGGCCATCTTGTACATACCAGAGATGGATTGCTCAAGAGCTGGATAGTTAGATGAGCTCTTAACAAGTGTGTAGCTCTTCCAGTTGATACCGCTGATACCGTTCAACTCTTTCATGACATCATCCAAGTTTTTGTCTGCTGTTACAAAGAAGGTTGCGTCCCCATAAATGGCTGTGTCTTCTGTGTATCCATAAAGCTTTGCAGCAGTGTGAATGTCTGTGATAGCTGTATTTTCATAGAGTTCTTGTGAGTAGGTTACTGCTGACTTATTATGACCATCAAAGAGTCCCTTGATTGTCACTTCGACTGTTTCCTTGGCTCCTTTTTCATTGTCTGCATCGTAGATATTGGAGTCTAGTTTAACCTTATCCCCGACTTTCCAGCCGTGTTTGGCTGCCAAGTCCTTGTGCAGGAGGATCTTGTCCTTGTCGTCGTTTGTTAAGTGCTCTCCTTCGACCAGCTTATAAGAACCAGAGACAAACTTGTCTTCTTTAGAGGAGTCATTGACACCTGTAATCATCAAGCTACTTCCAAAATGTTTAGCACGATCAGGTGTCAGATTTTTCTTGGTATCTGGAGTTTCGATGAGTTCATAGCCAGTCAAATCTCCGATAGCGTTGATGCGTTTCACATAAGACTCAATGGCCTTGTTTTCGGTGATTTTTTTGATGTCCTCACCCTTAATATTCCCAGCACCACGTGGCGTTCCTTGATTGACGCGACGATTGATTTGCATGGAGAAGCTATTGGTGATATTTTTAAAGGTCTCCTGAGAAGCCTTGGCAGTAGCTCCCTTGATCGACAAGCCGACCAAACTCAAGCTCGCCATGAGGAGAATAATCAGGAAGATGACAATCGATTTGAAAAACTTCCTTGTAACATAGGCAAATGCATTGTGTAACATAGGTTCCCTTTCTAGATGTTGTTCTATTTTATAGTTCTGATACTCAATGAAAATCAAAAAGCAAACTAGGAAGCTAGCCGTAAGCTGTACTTGAGTACGGTAAGGCGATGCTGACGTGGTTTGAATTTGATTTTCGAAGAGTATAACAGAAAAAGCTCGTATTATTTCGTAGTATTGCGAGTTTCAGTCAGTTTCTTGTCCTTCAACTCAAGTGTAATATCTGATGCTTGTGCCACTTCTTTGCTGTGAGTTACGACGATGACACATTTACCTGTTTTCTCGGCAAGTGATTTGAGCAGTTCGACAATATCTCCAGCAGTTTTAGGGTCCAGATTTCCCGTTGGCTCATCCGCTAGAATAACTGGAGCTTCTGAGACCAAACTACGAGCAATAGCAACACGTTGTTGTTGACCACCTGATAACTGGAGAACATTCCGCTTGATCTGACTTTCATCCAAACCAAGCTCAAGCAGTGTATCCTTGCTTGCCTTTTTGTTGACCAAGCGGATATTTTCCAGTGGAGAAAGATAATCTATCAAGTTATAATTTTGAAAGACCAGGGAAATATGGTGCATACGATGGTAGGAATAGCCCTTCTTACGAATATCCTCTCCTTGGAAAAGGATAGAACCTTCAACAGGACTATCTAGACCAGCCAGTAGGGACAAGAGAGTGGATTTTCCTGCTCCTGACTCCCCAATAATACTGTAAAATTTCCCGGGTTCAAAATTATAATTGATCTGATATAGGACTGCTTCAGCAGTGTTCTTATAACGGTAGGTAACATCTTGTAATTGTAATAAAGTCATGATTTCTCCTTCTTAACTAATAGATGATAAAATTTCTTTAGGCGATTTTCTAAATAAGAATAGGAAACAAAGGGCTACAGATAAGCAACTAAGCAGAACTAGAAAAACATAGGATTCTGCAAAAGATAGGATGCTGGTTGATAGACTGCTTGCTTTGGCTAGTGTACCTTGTAAGCTTGCCTGATCTCCACTTGCTAGTAGAGTTTGGAGTAGGTAAGATGTGATGGCGTTTCCTGCAACAAATGCTGGAAGCAAAGCTCCGAGAGATACCAAAACTACCTCTAAGCAGAATTGTAGGAAGATCGAGCTCTTGCCTTTTCCAAGTGCCAGTAAAATTCCCACTTCATAGACTCTTTCTCTCAACCAGAGAGACAAGACAAGAATCAAGGCTCCTGCTCCTGCTATCAACATTCCATAAAGGAAGATGGTCAGAAAAGTTTGGAAGGTAGCAACTGAGTCTTTGATTTGTTCAAAAGCCTTGTTTTCCTTTTCAACTTGATAGCCTTGATTTTCCAAGGCCAAGTTTTCTACCTGCTTCATGAGTCCGTCCATTTCCTTAGGATTTTCTATATAGAAGCGAGCTGCAGTGACTAGAGATTCACCATTACCCAAAAGGCTTTGGCTACTTTCATAGTCTGTAAAGACCTGGTTTTCACTGAAGTCTGAAGACAAGCCTGTAAATTTCTCTTGCTTTTTACCAGAAAAGATGCCGACAATCTCAAACTCTACTGTTTGTCCTTTGCCAGCTTCTGACTGACCAGCTTCTAAGGTAATCTTGTCATGAAGCGAAAGACTATTCTTCTTAGCCAGCTCTTCGTGGATGATGATTTTCTTTGAATCCCCTTTTTGAAGGTGTCGCCCTTCTTTTAGATTGAAAGCCGAGCTGGTAAAGGTAACATCCTTAGATGAATCTTCAAGAGCCGTTAAGCTAACCAAATTCTTATCCGCAGCGGACAAATCATCACGTTCCACGCTCTGCTCGCCACTCACTGCTTCCTTGTCTTTTAGTTTTGCGACCGTCTCGAGTTCAGGAGAAACATTTTCCAGTCCCTTAATCTTGCTTACAGATACTAGGTCCGACAGCTTGAAAGTCTGACCGTTCTCTATCTTCTTAATAGAAAAAGAGGTATTGAGTGATTTGTAAAGATTGGTTTCCACTGTTTTGTTGGACTTCATCAGAGTCAAACAGGCCGAAATTCCAGCCAATAGGACCAATAAAATCAGAAATAAAATAAAACTTCTCAGTCGTTTTCTGCTGACATAAGCCCAAGCTCTTTGGATTGGATTCATTTGTCACCTCCATATTTGTAAGACTATTATAAAATCCAAATATGAAATGTTTATGAAATACAAAAAAAGAGCAAAAATTTTTTGCTCTACTTGAATTATATGAAAAAAGAGCTAGCCTAAGCTAACTCTTATCCTATGCGGAGAGAGGGACTTGAACCCTCACGACCTAAAGCGGTCACAGGATCCTTAGTCCTGCGCGTCTGCCAATTCCGCCATCCCCGCGTCGATTACTTTACTAGTATATCAACTTTTGGGATTCTTGTCAACACTTTTTTTCAATTTTTTCATTTCATCAACCAAATTACTCAGAAATTTCATTTAGATTTTCATCTACTAACTTAGCTCCGAGTGTATTTTTGAAATGACCTAGGGCAAATTGATGGTTTTCAGGCCAGATAGATGCAACAGCTGGTTTAACAATCTCGATGTCATATCCTAAATTATAGGCATCTATAGCTGTATGCAGGACACAGATATCCGTCAAAACTCCGGTTAAAATAACTGTAGAAATTCGACGCTCTCTCAAACGGATATCCAGCTCAGTCCCTGAAAAAGCTGAGTAATGGCGTTTATCCATCCAAAAGACACGACTGTCTGAACCATGCTCTTGATAAAAGGTCCCCAAATCTCCGTATAAATTCCGTCCACTAGTCCCAATCAAATTGTGAGGAGGAAACAGCTTGCTTTCTGGATGGAAACAATCGTTTTCTTCGTGAGCATCGATGGTAAAGAAGATGTAATCTCCTCTTTCAAAAGCCAATCGAGTCACCTTGCTGATGGCATCTGAAATAGCCTGAGCTGGAGCGCCTGCTGTCAATTTTCCACTATCAGCAACAAAATCTTCTGTATAATCAATCGAAATCAAAGCCTTAGTCATTTGTAATCTCTTTTCTTCACTTCTTCAAAAATATCTGAAATCAAGACCTTAAGATAGGTTCCCTTCATTCCAAGTGAGCGACTTTCAATAATTCCCGCAGACTCAAGTTTACGAAGAGCATTGACAATCACAGAACGGGTAATACCGATACGGTCTGCAATCACAGACGCAGTCAACTGCCCTTCATTTCCATTTAATTCCCCTAAAATTGCTGAAACAGCACGGAGTTCGGAGTAAGACAGAGTATTAACCGCCATGGTAACAGCAGTACGGCGACGGATATTTTTCTCATCTTCTTCACGCTGGAAGTTGAGGAGTTGAATCCCAACAACGGTACTCGCAATCTCAACAAGAATCAAGTCCTCGTCTTCGAATTTTTTATCATTGCGCCAAATAATCAAAGAACCAAGGCGAATCCCTGATACATGAATCGGTGCAATAGTCGTCAAACCGTCTGGAAAGTCGGCACGACTTTCCACAGGAAAAATACTTAAATCATGATCAACTGTCAGATTGGCTTCTGTATCGTAGATCATGTTCGCACCTTGAATGTAGTCATCCGGGAAAATTTTAGTTTGGAAGAATTGCTCTACACGATCTGTATTGGTTTTGTAACGCATAAAATAGCCAAGGAGACGTCCCTTGCTATTGACGATACAGGCGTTACAGTCAATAATATCTGCCAATTGACGGGTAATCGCATTGTAGGGAAGTTCTTCCTGCAACTGCTCGTCTGAGCGCTTCAGGATAGAAGTAATTTTTCTAGTTTTTTCTAATAAATGTGCCATTTTTCACCTCGAATTTAATCGCTATCATTATAACATAAACAGCTTGAATTTTCAATTATTATCTGAAAATTGCTTATTTAATTGCAATTTGAAAAAACAAGAATATTTTTAATTAAATTGCTTCTTTTCTATTGACAAGACCTCTATTTTTGTGTATTATAATATTACAAGAAGATAATATATCTATTTTATTTATCTTTCTTTTTCCATTCGGTCTCCTTATATAAAAAAGCGATTCATTTTGAACCGCTTTTTCTTATTTATCGCCCTTGTTACGAATAACAAAACCTGTTTTCTTTTCGCTTGAAGTATTGCGTGGTTTTTTATTGTCTTTATTACGGTAACGTCTGTCTTTATCAAAACGATCATTGCCACGACTTCCTTTTTTGAAATCATCACGACGACCATTGCCACGGCGATCACGGTCTCGACGGTCGTCCCCACGACGGCCTCCACGACCTCCCTTAGCTTTACCACCGAATCCATTACCTGATGGTTTAAATGGCAGTGGTTTTTCACGTGCAATCTCCACTTCAGGAAGACTATCTGGGTCTTGAACAGTCAGACTCAAGATATACATTGCCAATTCTTCTGGAGTAAATTCGGTAGCCAGCTTACGAGCATCCTTACCAAATTTCTCAAAGTTGGCACGGATAGTCTCATCTGCAAAATCACGTTCGATTTTCTTGAGAGCTACGTGTTTTTTAGCTTGGAAGGCTTCTTCTGCACTTGCAGGTTTGAGACCTTTCATGCGTTTCTTAGTCAAGTTTTCAATGATTTGGAGGTAGCCCATTTCATTTGGTGAAACGAAAGTAATAGACTGACCTGACTTACCAGCACGACCTGTACGACCGATACGGTGAACATAACTTTCAGGATCTTGTGGAATATCATAGTTATAGACATGGGTCACACCTGAAATATCTAAACCACGCGCTGCAACGTCTGTCGCAACCAAAACATCAAGATTGCCATTTTTAAAGTCACGAAGGACACGAAGACGTTTGTTTTGGTCTAGGTCTCCATGAATTCCTTCTGCACGGAAGCCACGGATTTTCAAACCACGAGTCAATTCATCTACACGGCGTTTGGTACGACCAAATACGATAGCAAGCTCAGGCTGTTCCACATCCATGAGACGAGTCATGGTATCAAATTTTTCTTGTTCTTTGACTCGGATATAGTATTGGTCAACCAATTCTGTTGTCAATTCCTTAGCAGCAATCTTGACATGCTCAGGTTCTTTCATAAACTGAACACCGATACGTTTGATAGCATCTGGCATAGTTGCTGAGAAAAGCAAAGTTTGACGGTTTTCAGGGACACGAGAAATGATAGCTTCGATATCTTCAAGGAAGCCCATGTTGAGCATTTCATCCGCTTCGTCAAGGATAAGAGTTTCAATATCTTGTAATTTCAAGGCCTTACGTTTAATCAAGTCCAAGAGGCGACCTGGAGTTCCCACCACGATATGGGCACCAGATTTAAGAGCCTTAATTTGCTTTTCAATGCTTGATCCGCCATATACTGAACGGACTTTGACTCCCTTACTACGACCAAAGCGGAAGAGCTCTTCTTGACTTTGGACAGCTAGTTCACGAGTTGGAGCGATGACCAAGGCTTGGATGGTCGCTTCTTCTGTACGGATTTTTTCAAGGGTTGGCAAGCCAAAGGCTGCAGTTTTTCCTGTACCAGTCTGAGCTTGACCGATAACGTCCTTACCTTCAAGAGCTAAGGGAATAGTTTGTTCTTGGATCGGACTGGCTTCTACAAAACCAGCTTTTTCAATCTCTGCTAGCAAATCAGCAGACAAGTTTAATTCATTAAATTTCACGTTCTTCTTCTTTCTAAAGGTGGTGCGAAGCCACCCTATAGGGCTTAGTTTATACTTTTCTTTTTATGACGTATTTTCATATACTGGATACAAAATCGTGTTGCTTCTTTTCCACAAAAGAAAAGTACTGTTTTCTTTGCAACCTATCTAGTATAACACAAGAACAGAGCAAAAGATAGCCCAATCCATCGATAAACTCATGTAAACGATTTTTCAGAGAAAATAAGGATGAAATTTCCACTATTTCATAAACTTTTTTAAAGCGTAGCAGAATTGTGCAAAAGTTTTTTTCTTGTGCTAGAATGAAATTCGAATAGGAGGAACTCTAAATGTTAACTTATGATTTAATCGTTATCGGATTTGGTAAAGCTGGTAAAACACTAGCTGGTAAATTGGCTTCAGCTGGCAAAAAAGTTGCCCTCGTTGAACGTAGCAAAGCTATGTACGGTGGAACTTGTATCAACATCGGATGTATCCCAACTAAAACTTTGCTAGTTGCTGCTGAAAAAGACTTGTCTTTTGAAGAAGTGATTGCTACCAAAAACACTATCACTGGTCGCCTCAACGGTAAAAACTATGCGACTGTTGCTGGTACAGGCGTAGATATCTATGATGCGGAAGCTCACTTCCTTTCAAATAAAGTCATCGAAATCCAAGCTGGTGATGAAAAGAAAGAACTGACTGCTGAAACAATCGTCATCAACACTGGTGCTGTTTCAAACGTATTGCCAATCCCTGGACTTGCTACAAGCAAAAACGTCTTTGACTCAACAGGTATCCAAAACTTGGACAAATTGCCTGAAAACCTTGGAGTCCTTGGTGGTGGAAATATCGGTCTTGAATTTGCTGGTTTATACAACAAACTTGGAAGCAAGGTCACAGTCCTAGATGCCTTGGATACTTTCCTTCCTCGTGCAGAACCTTCCATCGCAGCTCTTGCTAAACAATACATGGAAGAAGACGGTATTGAGTTGCTTCAAAACATCCGTACTACTGAAATCAAAAACGACGGTGACCAAGTGCTTGTTGTAACTGAAAATGAAACTTACCGTTTCGACGCCCTTCTCTACGCAACTGGACGCAAACCAAATATAGAACCACTTCAACTTGAAAATACAGATATTGAACTAACTGAACGTGGCGCTATTAAAGTGGACAAACATTGTCAAACAAACGTTCCTGGTGTCTTTGCAGTTGGAGATGTCAACGGTGGCCTTCAATTTACTTACATTTCACTTGATGACTTCCGTGTTGTTTACAGCTACCTTGCTGGAGATGGCAGCTACACACTTGAAGACCGTCTCAATGTACCAAACACCATGTTTATCACACCTGCACTTTCACAAGTTGGTTTAACTGAAAGCCAAGCAGCTGATTTGAAACTTCCATACGCTGTTAAGGAAATTCCTGTTGCAGCCATGCCTCGTGGTCACGTAAATGGAGACCTTCGTGGAGCTTTCAAAGCTGTGGTTAATACTGAAACAAAAGAAATTCTTGGAGCAAGCATCTTCTCAGAAGGTTCTCAAGAAATCATCAACATCATCACTGTTGCTATGGACAACAAAATTCCTTACACTTACTTCACAAAACAAATCTTCACTCACCCAACCTTGGCTGAGAACTTGAATGACTTGTTTGCGATTTAAGTTGAGATTTAATCGTATCGAACAGCCCTCCTTGGGCTGTTTTTACTTCTGCGGAATCTCAAATCTGTCTTTTCCTTCTTTTATGATATAATAGAAACATGAAATTAAAAACTACTTTGGGCCTTCTTGCTGGGCGTTCTTCCCACTTCATTTTAAGCCGTCTTGGCCGTGGAAGTACGCTTCCAGGAAAACTTGCCCTTCAATTCGATAAAGATATTTTACAAAACCTAGCTAAGAACTACGAGATTGTCGTGGTGACTGGAACCAACGGAAAAACCTTGACAACTGCTCTCACTGTCGGCATTTTAAAAGAGATTTATGGTCAAGTTCTGACCAACCCAAGCGGTGCCAACATGATTACAGGAATTGCGACAACCTTTTTAACAGCCAAATCTTCTAAAACTGGGAAAAATATTGCCGTCCTAGAAATCGACGAAGCCAGTCTATCTCGTATCTGTGACTATATCCAGCCAAGCCTTTTTGTCATCACGAATATCTTCCGTGACCAGATGGACCGCTATGGTGAAATTTACACAACTTACAAGATGATTTTGGATGCCATTCGTAAGGTGCCTACGGCTACTGTTCTCCTTAATGGAGACAGTCCACTTTTCTACAAGCCAGCTATTCCAAATCCTGTACAGTATTTTGGTTTTGACTTAGAAAAAGGACCCGCTCGAGAAGCTCACTACAATACAGAAGGAATTCTCTGTCCTGACTGCCAAGGCATCCTCAAATATGAGCACAATACCTATGCCAACTTGGGGGCCTATATCTGTGAAAATTGTGGCTGCAAACGTCCTGATCTCAACTATCGCTTGACAGAATTGGTTGAGTTAACCAACAATCGCTCTCGCTTTGTCATTGACGGACAAGAATACGGTATCCAAATCGGTGGTCTCTACAATATCTACAACGCCCTAGCTGCGGTTGCCATCGCCCGTTTCCTTGGTGCAGATTCACAACTCATCAAGCAAGGATTTGATAAGAGCCGTGCTGTCTTTGGACGCCAAGAAACCTTCCATATCGGTGACAAGGAATGTACCCTCGTCTTGATTAAAAATCCAGTCGGTGCAACCCAAGCTATCGAAATGATCAAACTAGCACCTTATCCATTTAGCCTATCTGTCCTCCTCAATGCTAACTATGCAGACGGAATTGATACCAGCTGGATCTGGGATGCTGATTTTGAACAAATCACTGACATGGATATTCCAGAAATTAACGCTGGAGGTGTTCGTCATTCTGAAATCGCACGTCGCCTACGAGTAACTGGCTATCCAGCTGATAAAATTACTGAAACAAGTAGTCTGGAACAAGTTCTTAAGACCATTGAAAACCAAGACTGCAAGCATGCTTATATCCTGGCTACCTATACTGCTATGCTTGAATTCCGCGAACTGCTGGCTAGTCGTCAGATTGTTAGAAAGGAAATGAACTAATGGTTTATACTTCACTTTCCTCAAAAGCTGGCAATTACCCTTATCAGCTCAACATTGCCCACCTCTACGGAAATCTCATGAATACCTACGGGGACAATGGAAACATCCTCATGCTCAAGTATGTGGCTGAAAAGCTGGGAGCCCATGTGACCGTTGACATCGTTTCTCTCCATGATGACTTTGACGAAAATCACTACAACATCGCCTTTTTCGGTGGCGGTCAAGACTTTGAACAAAGTATTATTGCAGACGACCTACCTGCTAAAAAAGAGAGCATTGATAACTACATCCAAAACGACGGTGTGGTTCTGGCTATCTGTGGTGGTTTCCAATTATTGGGGCAATATTATGTTGAAGCTTCAGGGAGACGTATCGAAGGACTAGGGGTCATGGGCCACTACACGCTCAACCAGACCAATAACCGTTTTATCGGGGACATCAAGATTCACAATGAAGATTTCAATGAAACCTACTATGGATTTGAGAATCATCAGGGCCGTACCTTCCTCTCAGATGACCAAAAACCACTGGGACAGGTTGTCTATGGAAATGGAAATAACGAAGAAAAAGTCGGCGAAGGGGTTCATTATAAGAATGTCTTTGGTTCCTACTTCCACGGGCCTATCCTCTCTCGTAATGCCAATCTAGCTTATCGCCTGGTCACTACTGCCCTCAAGAAGAAATACGGTCAGGATATCCAACTTCCTGCCTATGAGGACATCCTCAGCCAAGAAATCGCTGAAGAATACAGCGACGTCAAAAGCAAGGCTGACTTTTCTTAAACAAAGGAAAATGATATCAAAGAACTCCCTATCTTATCGGAGTTCTTTTTAGCTGTTCTTTTACCCTTCTCCCTTGCATTTTCTCTCTTTTTTTGCCAAAATAGAGGAGTAGAAAGAAGGTAGCATATGTCTAAATTACAACAAATCGTAACATATCTTGAATCAGAAAAACTAGACGTCGCTGTCGTATCTGACCCCGTCACAATCAATTACCTCACTGGCTTTTACAGCGATCCCCATGAACGCCAAATGTTCCTTTTTGTCCTAGCAGATCAAGAACCCCTCCTCTTTGTCCCAGCCCTTGAAGTGGAGCGTGCTACTAGCACTGTTTCCTTCCCAGTTGTGGGCTATGTGGATTCTGAAAATCCATGGCAAAAAATGAAACATGCTCTTCCACAGCTTGATTTCAAACGTGTCGCTGTTGAGTTTGACAATCTCATCTTGACCAAATATCATGGCTTGAAAATAGTCTTTGAAACTGCTGAGTTTGAAAACCTCACTCCTCGTATCCAACGCATGCGCCTCATCAAATCAGCTGATGAAGTGCAAAAAATGATGGTTGCAGGTCTCTATGCTGACAAGGCAGTTAAGGTTGGTTTTGACAATATTTCTCTTGATAAGACTGAGACAGATATCATCGCTCAAATTGACTTTGCTATGAAACGTGAAGGCTATGAAATGAGCTTTGACACCATGGTCTTGACAGGTGATAATGCTGCAAATCCACACGGTATTCCAGCAGCAAACAAGGTTGAAAATGATGCTCTTCTCCTCTTTGACCTCGGTGTTCTGGTCAACGGCTATGCTTCAGATATGACTCGTACAGTCGCTGTTGGTAAACCAGACCATTTCAAGAAAGATATTTATAACTTGACTCTTGAAGCCCAACAAGCTGCTCTTGACTTTATCAAACCAGGTGTGACTGCCCATGAAGTGGACCGCGCTGCCCGTGAGGTCATCGAAAAAGCTGGTTACGGTGAATACTTCAACCACCGTCTCGGTCACGGTATCGGTATGGATGTCCATGAATTCCCATCTATCATGGAAGGAAACGACATGGTCATCGAAGAAGGCATGTGCTTCTCTGTTGAACCAGGTATCTACATCCCTGGTAAAGTCGGTGTTCGTATTGAAGACTGCGGTGTTGTTACCAAGGATGGCTTTGACCTCTTTACAAGTACCAGCAAAGACTTGCTTTATTTTGATTAATATTCATCTAATACTCAATAAAAATCAAAGTGCAAACTAGGAAACTAGCCGCAGGTTGCTCAAAACACTGTTTTGAGGTTGTAGATAAGACTGATGAAGTCAGCTCAAAACACTGTTTTGAGGTTGTGGATAGAACTGACGAAGTCAGTAACCATATCTACGGCAAGGCGACGTTGACGCGGTTTGAAGAGATTTTCGAAGAGTATAAAATCTTCCCACAATAAAACGCATAGTATCAAAATTTTTCAACACCTGTACTGACCCCAAAAAGTTAGACAATTAATTTATCCAAAGGATTTAGTTCTGTATTGCACAGGGCTAAGTCCTTTTAGTTTTACCTTAATTCGTTTATTGTTGTAGTAATCAATATAGTCTACAATGGCTTGTTCCAATTGCTTAAGCGACTGAAATGACTTCTCATAACCATAAAACATCTCCGATTTCAGAATGCCAAAGAAGGACTCCATCATACCATTGTCCGCGCTGTTACCTTTACGTGACATGGATGCTTGAACTCCCTTACTCTCTAGGAACCGATGATAAGAATCGTGTTGGTATTGCCAGCCTTGGTCACTATGGAGAATCGTATTCTCATAGTGCTTCTCTGTGAATGCCTGTTTTAACATGCTCTTCACTTGTTCCAAGTTCGGTGAAGTAGACAGATGATAAGCGATGATTTCGCTGTTGAAACCATCTAAAACTGGTGATAAGTAAAGCTTTTGAGTACTTGCTGGAATGGCAAATTCTGTCACATCTGTGTAGCACTTTTCCATTGGTTTAGAACCTTCAAATTGACGTTGAATAAGGTTATCTGCCTTCTTGCCAACGTCTCCTTTATGAGAAGAATATTTTCGTTTCTGTCGCATTTTAGCTTGTAAATTGAGTACTTTCATCAAGCGTTGAACTCTTTTATGATTTACCAGATAACCACGATTTCTTAGTTCTAAATGAATCCGACGATAACCATAATTTTCCTTGTGTTCGGTAAAAATAGCTTGAATTTCAGCTTTAAGCTTTTGATCCTTATCTGGTTTGTCTAGCTGTTTCAAATGATAGTAGTAGGTCGAACGAGCGAGTTTAATGGTTTTTAGAAGAATATCTAACGAAAACTCAGTCATTAATTCTTGAACAATTTCTGTCTTTCTTCTTTCTCTTTTTCCTCCTTCAAGCGGAGTTCTCTCAACTTTTTTAGGACAGCATTCTCCGCTCTCAGGTACTCATTTTCTGCTTGAAGACGTTCTAATTCTGTCCTCTCTTCAGGTCTCGTTTTTGGCTTACGTCCCATTTTAGGTATTCTCCCTCTTGTTTTCTCAACAATAGTATACCCGTTTTTCTTGTATTGTGCTAGCCAATTAAGAAGTATCGTACGACTTGGGAGGCCGTATTCAAGAGAAACTCTATCTTTAGTCCAGCCTTCATGTAAGACTTTATGAATCATTTCTTGTTTGAAATCAGGAGAATAGTAACGATTTTTTCCTTTTTTAACGAACTCTATTTCGTAACGATCAATCAATTTAATCATGTACCTAATATTAGAATTGTTTATCCCAAATTTATTTGAAAGCTTCTCTAAGCTATATCCTTGTTTTCTAAGTTCATAGATCTGAACTTTATCATCATAAGTTAATTTCATAATAAAAATACCCCAAAAGTTAGATTTTTTCTGTCTAACTTTTGGGGTGCAGTTCAACCTGATACTATGCGTTTTTCTTATTTGAAAGACTTTTGACTCAGCCTCTTTATACTCAATGAAAATCAAAGTGCAAACCAGGAAGTTAGCCGCAGGTTGCTCAAAACACTGTTTTGAGGTTGCAGATGGAAGCTGACGTGGTTTGAAGAGATTTTCGAAGAGTATTACTTAATCTTCTTGATACTTTGACTAAGGATAAATCCTACAATCATCCCTACCATATTTTGCATGAAATTTGGTAAAATTTCTGGTAGGGCTGCAGCCCAGCCATTCATCAATGCAGAACCCAAGGCGTAACCCCCTACCATGGCAATCGTTGCTAAGATAAGGCCTAACCACTGAGTTTTTCCTTTAAATCCTGCGAAAAATCCCTGCAAGCCATGGTTAACCAAGCTAAAGAACATCCACTGAGGATATCCTGATAAGAGGTCAATCAAGAAACCTGCTAGTCCTCCTACTACAGCCCCTTCACGACTACCAAAGTAGAAGGCCGTAAAGAAGACACCCGCATCTAAAAGAGTTAGAATGCCTGTCGGTGTTGGAATTTTTAAGAAATAACCTAGAACCACAGAGAGGGCGGTTAATAGGGATACAAGGGCGATTTTAGTTGTTTTGGTTTGCTTCATATTGTCTTACTCCATACTGATCTGCTTGTGCGATGGCACGGTAAACGAAAGCCTTAGAGCTTTCTACTGCTGCTAAAAATTCATAACCTTTAACCAAGTGACTGGCAATGCTGGAGGCAAAGGTACAACCTGCACCAGCATTTTGCCCTTGGATGACAGGATTTTCTAGGACTGTAAAGTTTTGTCCATCATAAAAGACATCTACAGCCTTGTCCTGACTAAGGCGATTTCCTCCCTTGATAATGACTGCAGGCACTCCTAATTCATGCAATTTCTGTGCTGCAGCCTTCATGTCTTCCAAGGTTTTAATTTCCTGACCAGCCAATAATTCTGCTTCTGGGAGGTTAGGCGTAATCACACTGACATGAGAGAAAAAGCGAATCAACTCTTGGCAGAGTTCACTTACAGCCACGTCGTGCGTTTCCTTGCAGACCAAGACAGGGTCCAATACCACAGGTACACCTGGGCGCTGCTTGATAAAGTCCAATGCTTTCTCAGCCACACTGACAGTAGGAAGAAGACCGATTTTAATTCCCCCAAACTCCACATCACGCAAGCTATCTAATTCATGTTGAAAAATGGTATCGTCAGTTGGAAAGACTTCAAATCCTTTTTCTGTCAAGGCTGTCAAACAAGTCACTGCTACAAAGCCATGCAAGCCGTTCAAGGTATAAGTAGCCAAATCAGCTGACAAACCACCACCACTAAAAATATCATTTCCAGAAAGTGCTAAAATACGATTATTCTTCATAACGAATCTCCTTTAAATATAAACCATTTGGTGCTGCAGTGGGACCTGCAAGCTGCCTGTCCTTTTTCTCCAAGATGAGGTCAATCTGCTCTACTGGCATGCGGTTATTGCCGATTTTAAGCAGTGTCCCCACCATATTACGAATCTGCTTATACAAGAAACCATTTCCTGAAAAGGTAAAGGTCAAAAACTGGCCTGTCTCATCAACCCTAAGACTAGCTTCTGTGATGGTGCGAACCTTATCCTCTACACTAGTCCCAGAGGCTGTAAAACCGGTAAAATCATGAGTTCCCTCTAACTTTTTGATTGCAATCTGCATGCGTTCCACATCGAGTGGATAGGGAAAGTGAGTGGCATAGTGACGGCGCATAGGATTCTTGGGACGTCCCCTATCCACAATAAACTCATAGGTCTTGCTATGCTTGGCATAACGGCAATGAAAATCATCCGCCACAAGCTCAATCGAAATCACATCAATATCTTCAGGAGACTGGGTGTCCAAAGCAAAACGGAGCTTCTCCTCATCCATTTGATAAGGCAGGTTAAAATGAATAACCTGTCCCAGGGCATGAACCCCACTATCTGTCCTACCAGCACCGTGAACAGTAATGGCTTGCCCTTTATTTAACTTGGTCAAGGTTTTTTCAATTTCTTCCTGAACACTACGCGCATGAGGCTGGCGCTGAAAACCAGCAAAGGCGTAACCATCATAGGAAATAGTTGCTTTATATCTTGTCATAACTTCTATTTTATCAAGAAAATAATCTGTAAACAAGGCCCTAAATCAAATAGTGTCTGGGTACAAAAATCCAAAAAAGAAAAACTTAGGAAACCAATCCTAAGCTCTCTTTTGAAGTAGGTACATGACAAAGATAGAGGTTACAATTAACCAAGATCCTAAGATAGCAAAGACCAACATCCCATTGTGAGTTAATAAGCCAATTGCACCTAGAACGAATGGAGTCGTAAAGGCTCCGAAACTACAGCCTAAAACTGCAAATGAGGTTGCTTGATTGAGGAGTTTAGCTGGAATTCTTTCAGAGACAAGTTGAAAGACTGTCGTCAAGGCTACACTGTAGGCAAAGCCAGCCAGAATACTTCCTGCCACTACCACCCACAAGGATGGAGACAAGGCAATCACAATTTGCCCCAAGCCGAAGGTAATACCAGACCAGAGGAGCAGTTTCTCTTTAAATATTGAAATCAGGAAAGAAAAACTCACACCAGCCACAATCCCGATTAACTGCATGACACTAAGAACAAAACTAGATAACTGGGCATCTCCCAGTCCTCTTTCCACCATCAGACTTGGAATACGGATGGTAATAGCTGTATTGGTACAAACTACAACCGCCGCTTCAATAGCTAAGATAAAAATCAAGCCCTTCATTTCCCGAGTTAAGCGACTTGCTTCCTTCGTTTTTTTCTTGACTTCTTTCTTTTCTTTTCCATAAGGTACAAAGAGCAGATAAAGGATCAGAACTAAAAATCCAGCACTATAAGCTAAGAAAGTAGCTGTCCAACCAAAGGCCAACAATTGGCCGACTGCCAAGGTAATGAGAGAAGCCCCAACGACCTCTGCAGAACCGCGTAGCCCTAACATCTGAATTCTCGTTTTTCCTTGATAGCGTTCACTGATAATAGAAATGGCCTTGGCATTGATCATCCCAACACCTAAACCAAAAAGAATCCGTGTTCCAAAGACAAAAGGATAAGCTTGGTACCAAAAGGGAGCAGTTCCACTTAGTGATAAAATCAGCAATCCCAAACTGATCTGTAAGCGCTCAGGAAATATTTTTTCTAAGAAACCATTTAGTAATAACATAATCATGATTCCAAAGGAAGGCAAGCTCGCCAAGAGCTCAATTTGTTCCTTAGGATAACCTTGATAATAGTCAAACATGGCTGGCAGGGCACTCGAGATGGAAAAGGACGTAATCAAAACGAGGGAGAGAGCCAAAATACTGGCCCGTTCTAAAAATTGTTTCATGAAATCTCTTTCTATATTTCTCTTAATCTTCTACTTTTTTGATAGTCATCAAACAAGCAAGAAAAGAAGAAGCCTCTTTAGTGTACAGACTCCTTCTTAAACTCGAAAATGAATCCCTTGTGTCTTATACTCAATGAAAATCAAAGAGCAAACTAGGAAGATAGCCGCAGGCTGTACTTGAGTACGGCAAGGCGAAACTGACGTGGTTTGAAGAGATTCTCGAAGAGTATTAGGATGACTTTCTCTTGATTTGCTTGATAAAGTAGAAGATAAATCCTGCCACCATATAAGCAACAAAGATAATCAGACACCACTTGAACACGACATCCCAACCCTTGTTCACATTCAAAAAGAAGTACGGGAAGGGACTGACCTTAGAATTAGGAACATCAAGTTTCAATACCAAGCCATTAAAAAGAGCAAAAATCATATACAGCAAGGGTAAAATCGTCCACACAATTGGGTCCCAAATCTTGTATTGACCCTGTTTGTCAAAAAAGAGGGTATCCGCTAAAAACCAAAGGGGAACGATATAGTGGCAAAGGAAATTTTCCAGAGTATAGAAATTAGTCGCAATGGGCGCTAAGAGGAAATGGTAAATCACACAGGTAATCATGATACTCATGGTAACCCCACCTTTTAAGCGCAAGAGACTTGGTCTTTGCCAGTTTTCACCTAAACGGCTCATAACCTTTAGGAGATAGAGCGTAAAAATCGCTACTAAAAGGTTGGACAGAACCGTATAATAGAGAAGCATCCCAAATCCACCATGCTTGGCGATTTCAAGATAAACTCCCGTAAAAGCCGCTAGAAACAAGAAGATACGGCTATAAAATACTAGTTTATAGTGCTTTGACATGCTTAAATTTTCTTCACAAACTCTGATTTGAGTTTCATGGCACCAAAGCCATCGATTTTACAGTCGATATTGTGGTCGCCTTCTACGATGCGAATATTTTTCACACGCGTTCCTTGTTTCAAATCTTTTGGCGCACCTTTTACTTTCAAGTCCTTGATGAGGGTTACTGTATCACCGTCAGCCAATTTATTTCCGTTGGCATCGATAGCGACAAGACCTTCTTCTACTTCTGCAACTTCAGCAGGATTCCACTCATGAGCGCACTCTGGGCAAACCAGTAGGGCACCGTCTTCGTAGACATACTCTGAGTTACATTGTGGGCAATTTGGTAGGTTGTTCATGGTTTCTCCTTATCATCATTCACTATTCTTTGAAAATCAAAATTTCTCGAACAGCAACTATTATACCTTAAAATCAGCATTTTGACAAATTTAGAAAAAACCGATATCAATCTATCGGCTTTTCTACATCTACATTCTTTTTTTAGCTTCTGCTTTGATTTTTTCAACTACTTCTTGAATGTTCAAGCCAGTTGTATCAAGGTAGACAGCATCCTCTGCTTGTTTGAGAGGCGAAGTCTCACGATGACTATCCTTGTAGTCACGCGCAGCAATTTCCTCTTTTAGGGTTTCAAGGTCTGTTTCAATTCCCTTGGCAATATTTTCCTTGTAACGGCGCTCTGCTCTCTCATCAACAGAAGCTACTAGGAAAATTTTTAATTCTGCTTGTGGCAATACAACAGTCCCAATATCGCGACCATCCATGACAATCCCACCTTGCTGGGCAATCTCTTGTTGGAGAGAAACTAGTTTCTCACGAACTTCAGGAATTGCCGCAATAGCAGAAACGTGATTGGTCACTTCATTTTCACGGATAGGATGGGTAATATCCACATCTCCTACAAAGACAAGCTGTTCTCCAGTTTCTGAGCGCCCAAAGCTGATTGGATGCTGGTCCAATAAGTCTAAGAGTTCTTCAACTTGTTCAACTCCTAATTGGTTCTTGAGAGCCATATAGGTCGCTGCACGATACATGGCACCTGTATCGAGGTAAGTATAACCAAAATCCTTGGCAATAATCTTTGCGACCGTACTCTTGCCACTTGAAGCTGGACCATCGATAGCAATTTGAATCGTCTTCATTTATGACTCCTATCTAGTCTTAATCACATCTCCAGGATTTGCAAACCAAGATCCTGTAGCCATATGCCCAGGATTCAAAGCCTCTAACTGAGCAATCGAGATTCCTGCACGAGCGGCAATGGCTGCTTCTCCTTCTCCAGCCATAACTTTTGTAGTCCCTTCTGGATCATTTGGATGTTCTGAGCTACTAGATGACTCTTCTACCTTCTCCTCTGAACTAGAAGATGCCTGCTCTGAACTACTACTAGAAGTAGAAGAAACTTGCTCTACTTTTGTATCTGAATCGTGAAAATCTTTCAAGGCTGCTGTGCGATTACTCCCACCCGATGAAAGATAGATAAGAACAATAATCATCACAACTACAATCACAAAGAAAATACTTGCTAAAATAGTCAAGATACGATTAGCCAGCACTCCTCCACCTTGTTCTCTCTTACGACGTTCTGATCTTGTTTCTTCTTGATTCTCATAAATATCTTCTTGCCACGGTTCTTTTGCCATACCTTACTCCTTGTTTTTTTTTACTTTTCTTATTACAATATAAATATGAAAATCACACTTATACCTGAACGTTGCATTGCCTGCGGGCTTTGCCAAACTTATTCTGAATTATTTGATTACCACGATAATGGAATCGTGCGTTTTTACGATGACCCTGACCAACTAGAAAAAGAAATCTCTCCTAGTCAGGACGTCGTAGAAGCTGTTAGAAACTGTCCAACACGTGCCTTGATTAAAGATTAACCCTGATATCGACAAGAACGTTCCACTCCTTCTAGTTTAGCATATTTCCATGCAAAATTATAGTCTTTTCTCTTTATTTTTTTCTGTAAAATCAGGAAGGTCACTTTTTTCTTTGACGAGATAAAGTGGTCTTTTTTTAGTCTCTAGATAAATCTTACTGATATACTTGCCGAGAATCCCAATGGTCAAGAGTTGAATCCCTCCGAGAAAGAGAATAACAGCCATCAGAGAGGTCCAACCCGATGTCGGATTGCCCAAAATAAGGGTTCGAACTACAACAAAAAAGGTCATAAGTAGAGAAATAAAACAAGATAAGAGACCTGCCACAAAGGCGATAATCAAGGGAAAATCTGAAAAGTTAACAATCCCTTCAATAGAGTAGAAAAAGAGTTGCCTAAAACTCCAACTGGTCTTGCCAGCCTGCCTTTCGACATTTGGATAGTCCAGATAGTGGGTTTTAAAGCCGACCCAGGCAAAGAGTCCCTTCGAAAAGCGATTGGACTCAGTCAAGCTTAAAATGGCATCCACTACAGATCTTCTCATCATGCGAAAATCACGGACACCTGACGGCAAGGCTACTGGACTAATTTTTTGCATAAGACGATAAAAGAGATTAGCACAGAAACTGCGAAAGAAGGGTTCTCCCCCTCGACTGGTTCTGCGTGTTCCAACACAGTCTAAATCTGCATTCTGGTCTAGTAAATTTTTCATCTCAAGCAACATACCAGGAGGATCTTGGAGGTCTGCATCCATCACCACCACTAGATCTCCTGTCGCATATTGCAAGCCTGCATACAGGGCTGCTTCTTTGCCGAAATTTCGCGAGAAAGAAATATAATGAACTGCCGAATTTTGCTCCCGATAGGTCTTTAAGAGTTCCAAGGTCCCATCACTTGATCCATCGTCGACAAAGACATACTCGATTTCTGTTTCCAAATCTGGAAGTAAAGCTTCCAAAGCCTGATAAAAAAGAGGAAGTACTTCCTCTTCGTTTAAACAGGGGACAATGATTGACATCACCATCTTAGTCTTCAAATCCATTTGGATGCTTGCTTTGCCAACGCCATGCGTCTTCACACATTTGGGTGATGCCTAATTCTGCTTCCCAGCCGAGTTCTGCTTTGGCTTTTGCAGGATCTGAATAGCAGGCTGCGATATCCCCTGGGCGACGGTCTACGATACGGTAAGGAATTGGACGTCCCACCGCTTTTTCCATGTTTTGGATAATTTCAAGAACTGAGTAGCCTTTACCTGTTCCAAGGTTATAAACGTTTAGGCCTGAACCTTTTTGGATTTTTTTCAGAGCTGCGACGTGACCTTTAGCCAAATCGACAACGTGGATATAGTCACGAACACCAGTTCCGTCTTCCGTATCGTAATCGTCTCCAAACACTTGCACTTGCTCTAATTTTCCAACGGCTACTTGAGTCACATATGGCAAGAGATTGTTTGGAATACCGTTTGGATTTTCTCCCAAATCTCCGCTCTCATGAGCTCCGATTGGGTTGAAATAACGAAGTAAGACCACATTCCATTCTGAGTCCGCCTTATAGATATCGGTCAAAATTTCCTCTAGCATAAGCTTAGTACGGCCGTATGGATTGGTCACTGAAAGTGGGAAATCTTCCAAAATTGGCACTGTATGAGGATCTCCGTAAACTGTCGCAGAAGAACTGAAAATAATGTTTTTACAGTTGTTTTCTTCCATGACCTTCAAAAGACTAACAGTTCCAGCGATATTGTTGTCATAGTAGGCAAGAGGAATACGGGTAGATTCACCGACAGCCTTCAAGCCAGCAAAGTGAATGACACCAGTTGGTTCTTCTTGTTTGAAAATGTCACGAAGAGTATCTGTATCACGGATATCTGCCTCATAGAAAGGCACTTCAACTCCTGTAATTTTCTCAACAACTTCTAAACTTTTTCTGTTACTATTCACAAGGTTATCCACCACAACAACCTGATGACCTGCTTGGATTAACTCAATAACAGTGTGGGTTCCGATAAAACCTGCTCCACCCGTTACCAAAATCTTTTCTTGCATCTTCTTTCCTCGATTCTCGGATTATTTTTTCTTATTTTACCATTTTTGATAGGGAATGTCATTTGCCATCCTAGAGGAGAGGCTAAAATTTCAGTAAAATGCTTATTCGCTTTTTACCCGTTTGACATAGTTTTCAATTGGGTAGTTTAGAGGGTCCAAGGTTAACTCCCTATCTTGAATCAGTTGAGCTAGATGGTAACCAATGATAGGACCAGTTGTGAGGCCTGATGAACCTAGTCCACTAGCAGCATAGACACCTGCTAATTCTGGCACCTGCCCAAAGAAAGGTGAGAAATCACTGGTATAGGCACGGATTCCCACACGCTCAGCTCTTGAAGTCGCTCTAGCTAAAACTGGATAGTGAGGCAAGGCTGCCTCCTCCATTTGTTTAAGCAAGGTTTCATCTACCGTAAAATCAAATCCCATGTCATTTTCATGAGTAGCTCCTAGGGATAATTTCCCACCTGCAAAAGGAATCAAATCCCACTCCCCTTCTGGCATAACAACAGGGTAAGCTTCCATGTCTTGGCCAAGCTGATAATCTCGGAGTTGCCCCTTTTGGGGACGAACATCTACTTCATAACCTAAAGGCTCTAACAGGTGTCCCAACCAAGCTCCCGTCGCCAAAATAACCTGATCAAACACCTCTTCGTCAATCTGGTAGCCTGATGCTAACGGTGTCAGAGTCACTTTTTCTTTGACCAGCTTGACCTGACTGGCTTCCAGCAAATGAGTCACTAAGAGTTGACCATCTACTCTCGCTCCACCAGAAGCATAGAGCAGGTGATCAAATCCCTGTAAGCCAGGGAATAATTCATTAGCTGATGCTGGGTCCAGAATGGCTAATTGCCCTATCAAGGGAGATTCTTCTCTGCGCTGGAAGGCTAGTTGATAGAGTTCTTCCAACTTAGTTTCATCCTTTTTCAGGAGAAAGACTCCCGAACGCTGGTAAAAGTCGATTTCTTGTCCTGACTTGTCTAAATCAGCTAATAAATCCACATAAAAGTCAGCCCCCAAGCGCGCCATTTTGTACCAGGCCTTATTGCGGCGTTTGGAAAACCAAGGGCTGATAATTCCTGCTGCGGCCTTGGTAGCTTGACCTTGTCCATGGTCAAAAACGGTCACCTCTAGGTCACTTTCTTTAGAGAGGTAGTAGGCAGCTGTTGCACCTACAATCCCTGCTCCGATAATGGCAACTTTTTTCATTGTTTTTACTTTCTAACTAGATATGGTGGAAAGGATTGGTTGACGCTTGACTAGGTACAATATCGATTGTCCAGCCTTTTTCCTCTTTCCATTGATTAAGAAGCTCTGCGATTTTTTCCACAAAAAGCACTTCAATATAGTGGCCTGGGTCCAATGCCAACAAACCATCAGACAGCATATCCTGGGCAGTGTGGTAGTAGATGTCACCAGTGATATAGACATCCGCTCCTTTAGCTAAAGCATCCTTATAGAAAGACTGCCCGCTACCACCACAGATGGCCACTCTTGAAATAGGCTTCTGCAAATCAGTCTCTTGATAATGCACCAATCGAAGACTATCTAGACCAAAGACTTGCTTGACATGTTGGGCTAATTCTCCAAAGGTCTGAGGCTGAATATTCCCAATACGTCCAATTCCACGTTCAGGACCTGTTTCCTGCAGATAAGTTGTCTCCTCGATTCCTAGCATCTGACAGAACCAGTCATTGAGACCATTTTCAACGATGTCAATATTGGTATGGCTGACATAAACTGCGATGTCATGCTTTATCAGATCAATGTAAATCTGATTTTGCGGACGACTAGATACCAAGTCCTTGATAGGACGGAAAATCGGCGCGTGCTTGGCAATAATCAAATCCGCACCCTTTTCAATAGCTTCAGCCACCGTTTCTTCACGAATATCGAGAGCCACCATGACCCTTTGGATATCCTTGTCCAAAGTGCCAATTTGCAGACCACGACTGTCTCCCTCCATGGAAAATTCCTGAGGGCAAAAGGCTTCATACACGTTAATCACTTCACTTGCTAACATGGAGCACCTCCTTGATGGCTTGAATTTTATCTACTAGAACTTGACGTTCCTCCAGATTTTTTTCTGGGATTTGTCCGAGGGCAAACTCTAGTTTAACAGCTTCTTTTTGCCATTTTTGGACAAAGACTGGACTGATCTCTTTGGTCAAGAAGGGACCAAAGCGAACATCACTGGCTGATAGCTTCATTTGTCCTACTTCCACCACCAAAATCTCGTAAAACTTGCCAGCTTCTTCTAAGATGCTTTCAGCTACAATCTGAAATCCGTTCTCTTGTAGCCAGATACGCAAGTCGTCTTCACGATTATTGGGTTGGAGGATCAATCGTTCTACATTAGCTAACTTGTCCAAGCCTTCTTCTAAAATCCTAGCAATCAAACGACCACCCATACCAGCAATGGTAATGACAGACACTTGGTCTGCCTCTTCAAAGGCTGCCAAGCCATTGGCTAAACGAACCTGGATTTTCTCCTTTAGGCCGTGAGCCTCAACATTTTTGACCGCAGACTGATAGGGACCTTCCACCACCTCACCCGCAATGGCACTTTTGATTTGGCCTCTTTCGACCAACTCGATAGGCAGATAAGCATGGTCACTTCCCACATCTAGTAAAATGGCTCCCTGTGGCACAAAGGAAGCCACTAATTCTAATCTCTTTGAAATCATTTTCTCTCACTTTCCAAAACTCTATTACCTCTTATTATACCACATTTCAGCTGGCAATCTTGTACCTAAAAAGACCGCAATCCACAGATTGCAGCCTTTCTTTATTTTCTAGCTTGGTAGCGACTGGTCAAAATGAAAATCACGGTAAAGACCAACATCATGACACCATAAACAGGTAATGTTTGTCCTGTTAAGGTTGAAATTTCAAGTAGTTTTTGAATTCTTGGGAAGAGAGCTGTAGCTAGGAAGCCTCCTACTGACCAAACAATCAAGAGGACACGCCATAGGGTAAATGGCATGCAGGCTCTAAATACGGATAAGAAACCAATTGACCCCAAGAGATAATAGAGTAGAGTTGAGATTTCTAACTCAGACCAACCTTGGCTACTTCCAAATATTTTCACAAAAAGAACGCTGAACACAACCATGAGAGCACTTGGTAGAGCACGAAGCATGGATCTTCTGAGGAAGTTTGGCTCAACAGGTTTGATATTTCGCTCAAAAGTCAGAACGAATGGTGGGAAACCTTCCACGAACTGGTCAATCATGGTAATCTGGATCGGAATGAAAGGGAAGATCAAGATCCACTCAGATCGTCCCAGAAGAGCACTGGCGATACAGATAACTGCGAGCAAGAAAGAATAGATGGTCTTTATCAAGAAAATCGGGGCGATATGGGCAATGTTATTGACCACACGACGACCTTCAAAAAGAATCTCAGGAACATCATTAAAGTCAGAGTTCAAGAGAACCAGATTGGCAATCTGACGAGTCGCTGGATCTCCCTCAGCCATCACGATAGAACAATCCGCCTCACGAAGGGCCAGGATATCATTAACTCCATCCCCTGTCATAGCTGTTGTATGCCCCGCTTTTTTCAGTGTTTGGATGATGAGTTTCTTTTGATGAGGGGAAACACGTCCGAAAATAGCTGTCTCCTCAGCCATAGCAATCAATTCCTCATCCGTAATTTTTGAGCAATCTACATAACTGTCATAGTCTGCAAAACCAGCCTTCTGGGCAATGCTGGATACCGTAACTGGATTGTCCCCAGAAATGATTTTGAGTCCCACTTCTTGAGAACGAAGATAGTCCAGCGTCTCAGCTGCTCCTTCTCGTATCGGGTCCAAGATTTCTAGCAAGGCTAGAGCCTGAATATCAGATGGTTTCTGTGGTTTGTGATGGTCTAATTTCTCCTGACTGAGAGCTAAGACCAAGACACGTGACCCTCTCTCCAAGGCCTCCCTGGCTTCTGGGGCTTCAGAGTCCAGCAACATCTCAGGCGCACCTAAGAAAACTGTCCCCAAACCTTCCAATTCCATAGCTCCCCACTTGCGGTCGCTGGAGAAGGGAAGATTAGAGAGCATAGGATAGGCTACTTGGCCTTGGAAGCGCTGGCGAATAGCTTGGGCAGTTGGATTTTTATCCTCACTGTGGGCCATGTAGCTGGCCAAAATGCTGGCAATAGTCTCTTCACCATAAGTTGCCGTCAGTGGAAGAACAGCCTCCACCTGCATCTTTCCTTGGGTGATGGTGCCCGTCTTGTCCAAACAGAGCATATCCACGCGTGCCAAGGTCTCAACAGAGTACATCTCCTGCACCAAGACCTTTTTCAAGCCCAACTTAATCACCGCAGTCAAAAGCGAAGTGATGGTCAAAAGGGCGATTCCCTTGGGCAACATCCCCAAAAGGGCTGTCGACGAATTTACAACAGATGACTTAAGAGGCAGGCCTTTTAAAAGCAAGGCTTCTAGCAAGAGAGCTAGACCAAAAGGAATGATAATCTTCCCAGTAAAACCAGCTAACCTGTCCAAAGATTTCATGATACGAGAGTTGATTGGTTTAACGGTCTTGGCTTCCAGCATGAGTTTGGCAGCATAGTTGTCTGCACCGACATGGTGAACTTGAGCTAAAACTGACCCACTGGCTAGGAAACTTCCTGACAAAAGCAAGGCATCCACTTCCTTTTGCACCAAATCACTTTCCCCCGTCAACATGGCTTCATTGACTTCCGCAAAGCCTTCCAAAACCAAGGCATCACTAGGAATCTGCTCTCCTGCAGACAAACGAATGACATCTCCTAACACCAATTCTTCAGGATTCAGAGCCACTTCTTGGCCATCACGAATAGTCTTGACCTTTTCCTTGGTCATGAGATTGAGCTTGTCCACCATGTGTTTAGCCCGCAGCTCGGTCACAATCCCAGAAAAAGCGTTAAAGCAGATAACAGCAAAAAAGACCAAATTGCTCCAAGCCTGCACAAAGGCAAGGGCCAAAGCAATGGCAAAGTTCAAAGCGTTAAAAAGGGTAAAGACATTTCGTTTAACGATTTGCCAAGTGCTAGTACTGGCCGATGCAGTAAAATCATTGACCAAGCCCTTAGCCTGTCTTTCCTTGACATCTCTTTGGGTTAATCCCATAATCTTATTTTTATCCATAAATTCTATCATATCATTTTTTTTAACAGAATTCTAATCTCACCCCAAATATGCACCTAGTCAAGGGAAAAGTTTGCCAGCCCTCCTTTGATAAGGTATAATAATAACAAGAAAATAATCGAAGGAGATCGCATGTTTTATACTTATTTACGTGGATTGGTTGTCTTGCTCCTATGGTCCATCAATGGCAATGCCCATTATCATAATACTGATAAAATTCCTAATCAAGATGAAAATTATATTTTGGTTGCACCTCACCGCACCTGGTGGGATCCAGTTTATATGGCCTTTGCGACCAAACCAAAACAATTTATCTTTATGGCCAAAAAAGAGCTCTTTACCAACCGTATCTTTGGCTGGTGGATTCGTATGTGTGGTGCCTTTCCTATCGACCGTGAAAATCCTAGCGCCTCAGCCATCAAATATCCTATCAATGTTCTCAAAAAAAGTGACCGCTCTCTCATCATGTTTCCAAGTGGAAGCCGACACTCAAACGATGTCAAGGGTGGCGTAGCTCTGATTGCCAAAATGGCCAAGGTCCGTATTATGCCGGTTACCTACACAGGTCCCATGACTTTGAAGGGCTTGATTAGTCGTGAACGTGTCGATATGAACTTTGGAAATCCAATTGATATCTCAGATATCAAAAAAATGAATGACGAAGGCATTGAAACAGTCGCCAATCGTATCCAAACAGAATTTCAACGTCTGGACCAAGAAACGAAACAATGGCACAATAATAAAAAACCAAACCCACTCTGGTGGCTTATCCGCATCCCTGCCCTCATCCTTGCCATTATCCTCGCTATCCTAACCATCATCTTTAGCTTTATCGCAAGCTTTATCTGGAATCCAGATAAGAAAAGAGAAAAACTTGCTTAAATAAATACAACAATCCCTTGGCAAAAGCCAAGGGATAAATTTTTTATTCGATTTTCCATTTTTGGGCCAACCAGCTGGAAAAGGCTAAAAATCGTTCAGCTACTTGTTCATGGTGTCCATAAGGGTCAAAGACAAACTGGCCGTTCGGATAGCGTTTCTGAAGACTGGTATGGATCTGCTCAGCATAGACTGGTGCTTGAGCCAAGCGATTAGTGTGGTGTTCTCCTTCTGTTTGACCATTCTGTAAATACAGCAAACAGTCCAAATTTTTCACATTTTCTTCCTTGCAGTAGGTCACAAAATCAGGATACCAAAAGGAACCGCAGATCGAAAAGACACAGGAAACCTTGTCAAAGCTGAAAAGACTGTAGACTGCCGCCAAACCACCTAGTGAGTAACCTCCATAAGCAAGGCGAGTTTCGTCCAGGCGATAAAGTGACTGCAACTTGTCTAAAAGGCCTCCAAATAAATGATCATGATAGACGTTTGCCTGACCGCCAAAATCTGGAGCTCCATCTCTCAGAGCCGATGTCGCCCAGGGAGTATAGTCGTCTAAGCGATTTTTAGAGGTCAAACCCACCAAAATCACAGATTCGGAAAGGGACGATAGGAAGTCCAAGTTTCCATCATTCAATAAAATTGCCGGATAGGTTTGATTGGGGTCGTAGTTAGAAGGAAGGCTGATTTTGACTTGAATTCCTTCCCAATCAAACTCATTATTTATTGATAAAGTCATTGATTTTCTCAAGGGAATCAACCACTGCTGGACCATAGTCCATCAATTCATCGTAAGAGATGTTCATGATTTTTTGATTCTTAATTGCAGGAACGCTTTCCAAAACAGCATTTGCCTTCATCAACTCTACTGCTTTTTCATCCAATTTTTTATTGCGGTCGCTGGTTACATAGATAATCAATTCAGGATCCATTGACACGAGATTTTCCAAGGTCAAGCCTGATGTTCCCGTTGCAACGTTTGTATAACCAAGTTGGTTCAGCAAACTTTCTTGCAAAGCAGACTTGTAGGCACCGAAGGTTTCATCATTATAAGCAACCATAATCAAAGCCTTTTTCTTTTCACCTTGACTTGCTGGATTTCCTTTCTTAACAGCATCAATTTTAGTTTGTAATTGCGCTGCGTATTCATTAGCCTTGTCCTGAACATTAAAAATCATTCCAAGATTTTTGACATCTTCTACGATATTCCCTAAATCTTGCTGAATTGTTGAGAGAGAAGCTTTTTGAGTATAAACTGGGATTTTGTTTTCATTCCAAGTGCTAACTGTCCCCAAGGATTTTTCAGAAAACATCATGTTTCGACCCATCACAGCGTCTGGCTCATAAGAAAGGACTGTCTCTTGTGAGACTGTTTTTTTATCCCCAATTTGAGGAATAGTCGCAATCGCGTCCTTGTATTTGTCCGTCACAGCATTGTCTGGATTGAGCATGCCAACAATTTTATCCTTCAACCCCAACTCCAATAAGATTTCAGTGGTTGAAAGATTGTTGGTGATAACTTTTTCAGGTGCCTTGTCAAAGACTTGTTCGACTTCATTCCCTTTCGCGTCATAGGTTTTGACCGTTAGTGGATAAGTCGTCTCTGTGCTCGCCTTTTGACTTGTTTCTGTGCTAGACTGTGTGGTAGTTTTTTCTGTAGTAGTGTTACCACAAGCTGCCAAAGTTAAGGTAGCTACTGTCACGAGTAAAATACTGAGTGTTTTTTTCATCTTGTTTTCCTTTTCATTCTTATAAATAGTGAATCATAGCTTGCTGATCCTCGGTCCAAGTCACCTGACTTTGAACTCCGTATATAGTTTGCAATGACTCAGGGGTGATAGTCTCCTTTGGAGTCCCTTGGTAAAGGATTTCTCCCTCTTTCATCAGATAGAGATAATCCGAATAGCGACAAGCAAGTTGAATATCATGCAAGACAGCTAGAACATTGACCTTGAGATTCTTCACAATGGCCAACAAGTCTAGCTGATACTTGATATCCAAGTGATTGGTTGGTTCGTCCAGGAGCAAGAGAGTCGGTTCTTGCGCCAAGGCTCGGGCTAACAAAACTCGCTGTTTCTCTCCCCCTGACAGAGACGAATAGAGACGAGTTTTCTTCTCGAGCATATCCACCTTAACGAGGGCATCTTGAACGAGAGTAAAATCCCTTTCCCTTTCCTTCTGTAAAAAAGAGAGGTGGGGAGTTCTTCCCAGCAAGACGATTTCTTCAACTGTACAATCAAACTGCAGTTGGTTAAACTGGGTCACAACTGCCATTTGCTTGGCTGTTTCTTTGAGTGACCAATGATCCAGCGGCTTTCCATCTAGGCTTATCAAGCCTTTGTCCGCCTTTTCCTGACGATAGAGGAGTTTAAGCAAGCTGGTTTTTCCGCTTCCATTTGGTCCTAATATCGTGTGAAATTGATTCCCCTCAACCTTAAGAGAGACTCCTTTGAGGATTTTTTTCTCTCCTAGTCCAAAATGGATATCCTGACAAATCAAGTCCATATCAGACCCTCACCTCCCTTCGCCTACCTCCAACAATATAGATAAAGAAGGGAGCACCTACTAAGGCTGTGAAAATACCAATAGGAAGCTCTGCGTTTGGAATGATGATACGAGAGAGTACGTCTGCCCAGATGACAAATAGGGAACCCATCAAGGTTGCAACAGGAAAAAGCCTCTTGTAATTCGTTCCTACTAACCCTCGAGCTAAATGTGGAGTAATCAGACCAACAAATCCAATAATCCCACAGGTTGCCACTAAGACTGCTGTCAGCACAGCCACCATGGTCACATAAAGATACCAATAAAAGCGTAAAGGAATTCCCAAAGTTAAAGCAGCCTCATCTCCCATCATCATCGCATTGAAAACACGATACTGAGTAGAGAAAAATAGAAAGGCTATTCCTACTACTATAGTTGGCAGGACCAAGTCTGCCCAGGAAGTCCCAGCGAGCGAGCCCATGGTCCAAAACTTAATGGTCATCACACTATCCGCATTAGAGCCAACTGAGATAATAAAGTTGGAAAAAGCTAGAAAGAGAGCATTGACCACCGTTCCTGATAAGATCAGACTAGATGTTGTCATCCTTCCCTGCATAGAGGCAATGATGAGGACAGCAATTGTTGCCAAAATAGCTCCAAGAAAAGCTCCAAGGCTAATCATCACTTTTAAACCAAGAATGATGCTCAAGGTTGCACCTAGAGTTGCACCAGCAGAGATGCCTAAGACATAGGGCTCAGCGATAGGATTGTTCACTGTGGACTGCATCACGCTACCACACATAGAAAGGCCTGCTCCTACTATCAGACCTAACAATACTCGAGGGAATCTCATGTTCCATACAATGGCAAGAGTGGACTTGGAAACCTCTCCTACCTCAAGAGGAAATCCCAACCTGCTCAAAATAATCCGATAGGTATCTCCTAGATCAATCGCAACAGATCCCATTGAAACTGCTAGAAAGAGAGAAATCCCTAAAATACCTAGCAAAATAACTAAAAGTAACACAAATTGCTGGTCTTGTCGGCTTCCAGAAAATTTGGAAAGCATGCAAACCTCCTTTGATAGAATCTTAAAAATTTAGAAAATTCTCATGAAAAAGTATACCATATTTTCAACTGTGTAACAAGCTATGGAAAAAATACAATTAAAATCAGAAAAATTATGGTTGATTTTTCCATACAGTGCTAGGAAGCATAAGCAAAGATAATGCTTGAGCATAGCAAGGTAAGATGACAATGTAAAAAGCCCTCTGAAGTCAGAGAGCTGATTTGAGCTCGGGCTAAAATCCTAGTGAAACAAAAAAATCTACACGATCAGAAAAGTCTCTATCGTGCCATTTTCATACATGATGTATAGTCCAAGTACAATGAATACTAAGGGCACAATGATTCGCTCGTATTTTTCAATTGTCTCGAATATTAACGGAATAGAGGATAACACCCGACTAATCTCGCATAAGATAATTATGCCGATTACAAACACAAGCAACGCCACGAGGGTCTGTGACCAATCTAACGAAGCAAAATAAGGTATATAGATACCTAAATTATCTCCGCCAGACGCAATTGTCAGCAATGTAACTGTCCAAAACAGTTGATTTGCCTTGCTTTGTTCTAATCTTTCAATAATTTCTTCCTCTTCTTCCTCTTCTTCCTCACCTTCTCCAACAATTGCAAAGCGAATCCCTAAATAGATAGGGATTAAACCAAGCAATCCAACCATCCATTCTTCAGGCACGAAATTAACGACATAAGCAGCAACTAAACTCGCCCCTACAAGTAAGCCTGTGCCTAGATATTGCCCCGCATAAATATGCCATTTTTGTTTATTCTGTGATAGCTGTGCAAATAAAATAAATAAAATAATTAAATAATCGATACTGGTGGAAATATAAACACCAATAGCAGATATGATTGTCTGTCCCATAAAAAACCTCCTGTATTGGTCAGTAATAAATCAGCAGATTTTAGGAGAGCACAGACACATTAATTTAGCTATCGCTAGTGGGTAATGTCGAACATAGGAAAGCATTTTACTCCTCCTCAAAACGTAGTTACAAAGTAATTTCTAGCTGGAATTCGGTGACTACTTCCATGTAAAGTATAACTTACTATACTTTACTTCGTAAAGTGTGGGCTCTCCGAGTCGTCTTGCAGACAGCTACTCGGCTTTTCAAGCCGAGTAGCTACGCACCTTTATGGTGTAATTAGCTGATACCATTTGAGGTTTTTGTAGTCTCCAAAATTGTGACCGATAAAACCTCAATAAAAAAGCCCTCTGAAAATCAGAGAGCTCCAGTCTTGCTGGATAAACCGTTTATAGACTAGGCGACGAGGCGAAGGTTGTACTAATGGTACATCGAGTCGAAGTCAACGAAGTATAGAAACGGTTTAGACGCAAGATTAGCGACGAAGTCCAAGAGAGTTGATCAACTCACGGTAACGGTTAACGTCGTTTTTACGCAAGTATGCAAGCAAGTTACGACGGCGACCGATTTTTTTCATCAATCCACGGTAAGTAGCGTGGTCTTTTTTGTGTTGTTTGATGTGTTCGTTAAGGTGGTTGATTTCCCAAGTAAGGACAGCAACTTGAACCTCTACTGAACCTGTATCACCTTCGTGACGTGCATATTGTGCGATGATTTCATTTTTTTTCTCTTTTGAGATTGCCATGATGTTTCTCCTTTTTATTTGGCTTCATCCGAGTGACAGGTTGGCATGCCTGTAACCAAGAAGAAGTTATTTGTCTTTACGACAATCCCTATTCTACCAATAACTAACTTCTTTGTCAACAGATTTACTTTCTTGTTTTAAACATGCTATAATAATCATAGCAAGAGATTTAAGTTATCTGTTTTTTTAAAACGAGGTGATTATCATGCGTAGATTCTATTTCCATCTCCCCTACTATCTGGTCATATCCTTCTTTTATTGGCCACTTTATGAGTTGTTCTTGCTAGTTGTTTCTGACCCCCTTACACTCAAGGGACTCTATATAAACAATCTTCTCTTCTTTACACCTCTGGTAATCTTGATTATATCGCTACTCTATAGCTACCGTTTCCGTTTCTCACTTTGGTGGTTAATTGGTAACGGACTGCTCTTTTGCTTTACTATCATAACCTTTGGTGAATTTATCTGGTTTTACTTTTTAGCCTATGAAATCTTTGCTCTGGTGGGCATGGCTTCCGGTATTGGTATCAAGTATATTCTACAAAAAATGAAAAACAAAAAACTTTCACAAAATCCTTGAAAAATCTCACAATCATGCTATAATAATCCATAGAGACAAGTCACTTAGTCCCTTTCTACTAGAGAGTGCGTGGTTGCTGGAAACGCATAGGAAGCCTAAACTGATACTACTCTTGAGTTTTTTATGAAAACATAAAACGGTGGCCACGTTAGAGCCAATCAGAGGTGTCCCTCTTTTTTGAGGAACATAAATGAAGGTGGAACCACGTTGCGACGTCCTTTCGAGGATGTCGCTTTTTGTTTTTCTAGCTTTCACAGTCCTCTGTCCCTGTTTTCAGAATAGGGTTAACACATTCGTCAATAATATAAGTAAGGAGAACATCATGATTAACATTACTTTCCCAGATGGCGCTGTTCGTGAATTCGAATCTGGCGTTACAACTTTTGAAATTGCCCAATCTATCAGCAATTCCCTAGCTAAAAAGGCCTTGGCTGGTAAATTCAACGGCAAACTAATTGATACAACTCGTGCGATCACTGAAGATGGAAGCATCGAAATTGTGACACCTGACCACGAAGATGCCCTTCCAATCTTGCGTCACTCAGCCGCTCACTTGTTTGCCCAAGCAGCTCGTCGTCTTTTCCCAGACATTCACTTGGGTGTTGGTCCAGCCATCGAGGACGGCTTCTACTACGATACTGACAACACAGCTGGTCAAATCTCTAACGAAGACCTTCCTCGTATCGAAGAAGAAATGCAAAAAATTGTCAAAGAAAACTTCCCATCAATTCGTGAAGAAGTGACTAAAGACGAGGCACGTGAAATCTTTAAAAACGACCCTTACAAGTTGGAATTGATTGAAGAACACTCAGAAGACGAAGGCGGTTTGACTATCTATCGTCAGGGTGAATATGTAGACCTTTGCCGTGGCCCACACGTCCCTTCAACAGGCCGTATCCAAATCTTCCACCTTCTCCATGTAGCAGGTGCTTACTGGCGTGGAAATAGCGACAACGCTATGATGCAACGTATCTACGGTACAGCTTGGTTTGACAAAAAAGACTTGAAAAACTACCTTCAAATGCGTGAAGAAGCTAAGGAACGTGACCACCGTAAACTTGGTAAAGAGCTTGATCTCTTCATGATTTCTCAAGAGGTTGGTCAAGGACTTCCATTCTGGTTGCCAAATGGTGCGACTATCCGTCGTGAATTGGAACGCTACATCGTAGACAAAGAGTTGGCTTCTGGCTACCAACACGTATACACTCCACCACTTGCTTCTGTTGAACTTTACAAGACTTCTGGTCACTGGGATCATTACCAAGAAGACATGTTCCCAACTATGGACATGGGTGACGGGGAAGAATTTGTCCTTCGTCCAATGAACTGTCCGCACCACATCCAAGTCTTCAAACATCATGTTCACTCTTACCGTGAGTTGCCAATCCGTATCGCTGAAATCGGTATGATGCACCGCTACGAAAAATCTGGTTCCCTTACTGGTCTTCAACGTGTACGTGAAATGTCTCTTAACGACGGTCACCTCTTTGTGACTCCAGAACAAATCCAAGAAGAATTCCAACGTGCTCTTCAGTTGATTATCGATGTTTATGAAGACTTCAACTTGAATGAATACCGCTTCCGCCTCTCTCTTCGTGACCCTCAAGATACTCATAAGTACTTTGATAATGATGAGATGTGGGAAAATGCTCAAACCATGCTTCGTGCAGCCCTTGATGAAATGGGCGTGGACTACTTTGAAGCCGAAGGTGAAGCAGCATTCTACGGACCAAAATTGGATATTCAAGTTAAGACCGCTCTTGGAAAAGAAGAAACTCTTTCTACTATCCAACTTGACTTCTTGCTTCCAGAACGCTTCGACCTTAAATACATCGGAGCTGATGGCGAAGAGCACCGTCCAGTTATGATCCACCGTGGAGTTATCTCAACTATGGAACGCTTCACAGCTATCTTGATTGAGAACTACAAGGGTGCCTTCCCAACATGGCTAGCACCTCACCAAGTAACCCTCATCCCAGTATCTAACGAAAAACACGTGGACTACGCTTGGGAAGTGGCGAAAAAACTCCGTGACCGCGGTGTCCGTGCAGACGTAGATGAGCGCAATGAAAAAATGCAGTTCAAGATCCGTGCTTCACAAACAAGCAAGATTCCTTACCAATTGATTGTTGGGGACAAGGAAATGGAAGACGGAACTGTTAACGTTCGTCGCTATGGCCAAAAAGAAACACAAACTGTCTCAGTTGATGACTTTGTTCAAGCTATCCTTGCTGATATCGCCAACAAATCACGCGTTGAGAAATAAGAGATAAAACCTGGGATAAAATCCTAGCTACCTAAAAAGCAACAACTATTTCAGCTGTTGCTTTTTATATTTTTACTCAATGAAAATCAAAAAGCAAACTAGGAAGCTAGCCGCAAGCTGTACTTGAGTACGGTAAGGCGACGCTGACGTGGTTTGAATTTGATTTTCGAAGAGTATTATTTAATCCGAGCTAGTAGTGATTGACCAAACCACCACACAAGATTTGCTTTCATAAGTTAGATAAGGTCAATATCCTCAATCCTTGTCTGCTTCATTTTCTTTTACGAGATCTTTTTGTGAATCTTTTTCAGAGAGTTTTTGATCGATATACTTGTTAATGGTTTCATAAAATTCCTTGGTCGTCTCACCGTCTAATTTTGTCGAATTATGAACTTGATTGACTTTCAATTGAACAGATTGAATACCGTAAGAGGCTTGTTTTTGGTGGAGCGTTTCTAATTCTTCTTCTGAAATTGGATCTCCAACAACCGTCAAGACCAATTCATTGTTTCTTGACTTGTAAACTTGATTAATGACCGTGTGATTGGCGAACTCTTTTCCTACAAACTGTTTGATTCCTTCTTTTCGCGCTTGTTCTATTGTCAGAGTAACTGCCGAATAGCTAGCTGGAAGAATCAACAATACAATCAAAGAAATCAAGCCAATTCTCATTTTAATGCTCAGCTCTTTAAATGAAGTTAAAGGAGATTTTCTCATCAAAATTCTTGTTCCAACAATGTTGGCTAGCATGATAAAGACACAGTTGATCAAGAAAAGATAGAGAGCCCCCAATAAAAATCGTACATTCCCATTAGCTAAACCATAGCCAGCAGTACAGATAGGCGGCATCAAAGCTGTAGCAATGGCTACTCCTGGCACGATATTGTTTGCTTCTTTTTTCCTTGAACCGATCACACCAGCAATCCCACCAGCAATAGCAATGAGAACATCCCAAATGGTTGGAGAGGTTCGTGCGATCAACTCGCTACTTGCATAAGACAAGGGAGAAATCCAGAAATACAGAGTCGAGACAAGCAAACTGACCAACACTTGAGTCAATAAAACCTCTAGAGATTGCTTGATTAAACGCGTATCAAAAATAGCTAAACCGAATCCCAGTCCAACAATCGGTGTCATGAGAGGTGAAATTAACATGGCTCCAATAATAACAGCTGTTGAATTCATATTTAGACCGATAGAGGCAATAAAAATTGCACACATCAAAATCGCTGTATCTCTCAATCGAACATGAAGGTCATCGTATAATTTCTCACGGTATTCCCGTGTTGAATAATTGGCAGTCATTTGTCCTCTCCTCTTTCCTTATTTAAATCGGTATAATAATTAATAATAACAGCTGATAAACAGCCAAAAAATATGAGCCCATAAATCGTCAAGAAGACACTGGTAATCCTTCCAATCAAGGTCACAGCTAGGAGATCCCCGTAGCCGACAGTCGTCGAAGTCACAAAAGCATACCAAAGACCGTCTCCGTAATTTGTGATAGCAGGTTCAACTAGGAAAAGCACGCCTCCTGACCCAAAAACAAAGGTCACAAAACTCAGAGCAAACCGAGTAAAACCCGTAACCTGTATAATATGCCATAACATTTTTAAACGTCTCATTTGTTCTCCTTATTCATACTAGCTCCTGACCGAGCCGTTTTTTCCAATAATCAAAGTGAAGATAGGACATGATCTCCATCAGAGAAAGATAGACAAACTGATAGATCTGATTTAAGCTGATTATCAACTGATATTGTTTGAAAAATGACTGGAAGAAAGACCAGATATGACTGTCTTGAATCAGTCCCTTCTTAACATCAGACAGGATATTAGCTAAAGCTCCCAAGGACTGAAACGGTAAATCCTTGACATTTATATAGATCCGGTCCACCACATCATTCAGACTGGTATCTTGGATGGCATGAAATTCTCCAAAGAGAACTCCTGCCGCTCCAAGAGTAGAAACAAATTCCACCAAATAATTTCTGAGGAAATTTTCTCAACCTTTTCCCATAATGTGTTTAGTGCCATCCATAACGATCCCAACCAGAAAAAGGAAAGAAAACAAGCAAAGAAATTTTGCCGTAAATCCCAAAAAGCTTCAAGACTTGGTGTTGTTGGTTTTTCTAACTCTAAAATCAAGATGGTCATAATAATTGCTAGAACAGCATCTGTCAATACAATTAATCTGTCTTTCTTCATCGGATTGCATCCCCTTTCTTTTTTGTAACATTCTATCTTATCGCATAATATTGGATATTCTTTCATAATCCGACTACAAACAAAAATAAACCAAAAAGTCTGTCCCTATTATGCTATATTTAACTCTAGAAGTATTCATCCATCTAATTAATAAGTATATCATATTTCACAATAAATGAATACTATCAAAGATTCATCCCCTTTCACTTCATCATTTAGTGTTGCTTAGATTTATCAAAAACAACCAAATTTGTATTAATTTCAAGTATCACCTAGTTACAAAAATTTGGGGTGAACAGAAAAAGCATCCCGTATTTTTGATACGAAATGCTTTCAATAAGTTTAAATAAGTTTTAACGTTTACTAAATTGTGATGCTTTACGAGCTTTTTTCAAGCCTGGTTTGGAAAGTATGAATTTCAGTTGGACTAAAAACAGCGTAATATCAAGACTTTTCTCCGCTTTTATAAAAGCGTTTTTCCAATCAAATTCAACTAATTTTATCTAAATGGTGTGGATTTTACCCCCAAAATTACAGAGAATGGAGCTGATAAACACTAAACGTTCACACCATTAGTTAAATGATTTTTTTCATCATTTTTCTTAGATGATAGAACTTCTAATTTATTTCTTATTCAAGCAAAAACAACCTGCTATAAGTAAGAAAGAGGAAGATACAAGAAAAACACGGCGTAAAAACCGATTCAGTTCATTGTCCTCAATCCTTGTCTGCTTCATTTTCTTTTACGAGATCGTTTTGTGAATCTTTTTCAGAGAGTTTTTGATCAATATACTTGTCAATGTTTTCATAAAATTCCTTGGTCGCTTCACTATCTAATGTTGGCGAGTTCTGAACTTGATTCACTTTCAATTGAACAGATTGAATACCGTAAGAGGCTTGTTTTTGGTGGAGTGTTTCTAATTCTTCTTCTGAAATCGGATCTCCAACAACCGTCAAGACTAATTCATTGCTACTTGACTTGTAGACTTGATTAATGACCGTATGATTGGCGAACTCATTTTCTACAAACTGTTTGATCCCTTCTTTTCGAGCTTGATCCATCGTCAGAGTGACTGCTGAATAGCTGGCTGGAAGGACCAATAATACAATCAAGGATATCAATCCAATTTTCATTTTAATGTTTAGCTCATTAAATGAACTTAAGGGAGATTTTCTCATCAAAAATCTTGTTCCAACAATGTTGATTAGCATGATAAAGACACAGTTGATTAAGAAAAGATAAAGAGCCCCAAATAAAAATCGTACATTTCCATTAGCTAAACCATATCCTGCAGTGCAGATAGGTGGCATCAGAGCTGTTGCGATGGCTACTCCTGGTACGATATTGTTTGCTTCTTTTTTCCTTGAACCAATGAAACCTGCTATCCCACCAGCAATAGCAATGAGAACATCCCAAATGGTTGGAGAGGTTCGTGCAATCAACTCGCTACTTGCATAAGATAAGGGAGACATCCAGAAATACAAAGTCGAGACAAGCAAACTGACCAATACTTGAGTAAGTAAAACCTGTAGAGATTGCTTGATTAAACGTGTATCAAAAATAGCTAAACCGAATCCCAGTCCAACAATCGGTGTCATAAGAGGGGAAATCAGCATGGCTCCAATAACGACTGCTGTTGAATTCATATTTAGACCTATAGAGGCAATAAAAATCGAACACATCAAAATCAGTGTATCTCTTAATCGAACATGAAGGTCATCATATAGTTTCTCGCGGAATTCACGTGTTGAATAGTTTCCGGACATTGGTTACTCCTTTTATTTCATATAATCTTGTTTCTGCATGGATGATGGTAGAGAGACTTCTGTCCAGTCTTACATATTTTTCTTCTCACCTGTTATACTTTTGAAAATTATCCTCTAAGTATCCGCCAGTCCATCCTTAACATTATATCAAAAATTTTACAGTCTTTCTCTGACGAAATCTATCAATTGAACAGATAGAGGAAGCAAGAAATTTTTGTTTCCTTATCCGAAGAAGGAAAAACGGTATCAGAAGAACCTTGATACTATGCGTTTTATTCTTTATAATTTAGCTATTTCAAAATTACAAGTTCTCCATTCTTAATTTCCCAAACTTGGTCAAACTTACTTAATAATTCGTTTTGGCGATGTAAAGTAACAATGACGGCACTTGGTAGTTCCAGAACTCTTTCCAATTCCATTTTAAACTGATTAGTATCCAAGGCAGAGAAAGGTTCGTCTAGGATAAGCAATGGATTTTTACGATTTTTCTCACGATTTAAATACATTCGTTGTTGCTGACCACCTGACAGGGATTGTGGTGGAATTTTTTCAAAATCTTCTTCTCTGAATTTTTCATTGAAACTATTGAATAGCGTTACATTATTTTCATAACTTGAAATAAATGTATGTTCTTGTTGCAGAATCATACCGAATCTTCCCCAAAGATGGTCCAAAACAAGCCCATCTAGCACAATTTGTCCTTCAAAATCTTCATCTGTTCCATTTAAAATGTTGAGAAGACTACTTTTTCCAGACCCATTCTTACCAATAAGCGCAATTTTATCCCCTTTTTGAATCGTAGCGGAAGTAATTATCAATTTTGATTCTCCCAGTTGTTTGGAAATGTTTTTCAAAGTAATCGTATCAAAAGAATGTTGAGGTGCTTGAACTGAAACGGGTCTCCCAACAATGTTTTGAAAACTCTTGATTACAGGCTTTACGGACTCTAACATTTGTAAATCATAAAGGATTTCCTGTATTGGTTCAGAAAAAGCATTAATATATCCGAAACTCGCCACCACCTCAGGAATACCGAGTTGCTGGTGAGATAGAGAGTAGGCTAAATAAATAAACAGAACAAGACTAATAAATTCAAAAGAAACACCTGTCAATAAGATGCCTGTAATTTTTGTCAAACCATACTTAAAATACTTATCCTGCAAATTCTTTAGAGAGCTCTTTTGTTGATTCAAAAAATGCGACATAGTTAGTTTATTTACCAAATGATGTCCCATGAGCAAATCCTCCAAAGTTCGATAGTAATCTCCTTGTTTTTTCAAGTAAACCTGTCTACGATTAGCGGTCAACTTCCCAACGATTTTAGGAATTTGAATACTAATTCCAGTGGAAAAGATTAAAATCAGTGATACAATAGGATTAATTGTTCTGCTAATAATGAAAGCGTAAATGATGATACGTAAAATTTGTTTGATAAAACTCATCAATGGAGGAAGGTAATCCTTTTCCAACGAATCTAGGTCATTAGATTGATAGGAAATATACTCTGCTACTGTTTTCTGCTTGAAATCGTGATGACTGAGTCCCAGAAGTGAACGAAACCACTCATTTTTCAAAGTAGTCGAAAAGATAATCCCCTGCTTCCAATCAAGTATCATTTGGATATAGTTACAACTCAAATAGCCTGCCACTGACATAGAGTAACCATATAGAGCTACTTGATAATCCCCTTTGATTAATGCCTGCGTGAAATACGGTAACAAAGCAGTGCAGATATTCGATATTGCACCAAAAAGAAAATTAAAGAAGAGATACCATCTAATAGTTTTAAGATATGGTAGCATATACGATACTCCTTACTAATACTTTTTTTACATATCGAAGAACAATCTCTACTATTCCCTGTTTCAGATAGTGCGATACCAGGACATTGAGTGCAATAATTGGCAATCACACAAGTTCTGCAGTTTTTACTATCATTCCAAGTATAATTTGCTATTTTGTAAAATATAGGTCTATCCCATGTTTCTTTGATAGATGTAAAATGAATATTTCCAATACTTCTATTGAAAGTAAGCTTTTTCAGTTTTTCTAACGATTTAGGCTATTTCGTGACACACCCACAATCCGTGAAAATTCTGGTTATATCAGATTATGTGATTTTCGTAAGAATTTTATATTGTCTCCAATCATGGTAGTCTCCTTTTACTTGATAAAACTATTATAACATTTAGAAATTAAAAACTGGTTCAAAATCAATAGGATGTGTGTATTCGATACATTCAATAAATTCTTGGAAACAGTTCTACACCAGTTACACAAATCTATATACACCTATCTCATTCAAAATAAAAAGAAAGCTGCAGTTCTTTTAATCCTGTATCAACGATTCATTCTGAAATCGAATAGGAGACATTTCCCAAGTCTACAATTCACTTCATCTCAAATTAATTTTTGTAATTAACCCTTAGTTTATAGATTTTATACTCAACAAAAGTATAAAGCATACAAAACTTCACTTTGAACCAGTATTTATACTATATTCCGTATTAAAAATTCTATTATTAGTTTTGTAAAAAACAGTCTTCAAATATCCTGAAATATAGCAAAAAGAGATTGGGTAAAAACTCATTGTCTCTTCTCAATCAAGGACTAACTTTACTTGAGCAAACTGAATCCGCACTATCGTTCCTTTTCCAACCTCAGACTCGATGCGAATCTGGTGACCCAATTCTTCAGAAATTTTCTTAGATAGGTAAAGTCCAAGTCCAGATGACTGCTGGGTTAGGCGTCCATTATATCCTGAGAAACCACGTTCAAAGACTCGGAGGACATCACTGTTTTTTATCCCGATTCCCGTATCCTTGATACAAAGCTCTTGCCCCTCCATATAAATCTCCAGACCACCTTCCTTGGTGTACTTGAGACTGTTTGAGATGATTTGCTCAATAACCACTAGCAGCCACTTCTTATCCGTCACGATTTCTTTATCAAGGTCATGTAGATTGACATTTAGGCCTTTTTGAATAAAGAAAAGAGCATATTTACGAATTATTTCCTTGACCAAATCCTCAATTTGAACCTGCTTTAAGACCAAATCATCATGAAAACTTTCTAAACGCAGGTATTGTAAAACTAGATTGGTATAGGAGTCAATCTTGAAAATTTCCTGTTCTAATTGCTGCTTCAGTTGGCGGTCGGCTACTTCTGCAACTAAGAGTTGACTGGCTGCAATGGGGGTCTTAATCTGATGGACCCACAAGGTATAGTAATCCAGCAAATCCGTCAGTTTTCTTTCTGAATCTGACCTCTGCTGATAGAGTTCCATCTCACGCGCTTCTAATTTCTCAGCCAAAACTCTTTCCAAAGGAGACTTGGCTTCCCTCTCCCCATAGAGAAGTTCCTGACGATAGACCTGCATCTCCGCCAATATATCCCAAGTGAAAAATAAGATGGTTACAAAGCAACACAAGAGGAAAAAGTAGAGAAAGTAAATTCCTAAACTGGCAAATAAAAACTGAAAGAGCAAAACTAGAAATGCTAAAGCAAGCAGATAGACAAACAGACGACTACGAGAGCGCAGATAGGCTAGAAAAAATTGTTTCCAATCAAGCATGCTTCAGTCCGTACCCTATCCCTTTCTTGGTCTCGATAAATCCTACCAAGCCCTGCTCTTCCAATTTTTTACGCAAACGAGCCACATTGACAGAGAGGGTATTGTCATCAATGAAAAAGTCACTGTTCCAAAGTTCCCGCATCAGGTCATCACGCGCTACGATATTGCCTGCATGCTCAAACAAAACGCGTAAAATCTGGAATTCGTTCTTGGTCAAATTCAACACTTGCCCTTGATAATGTAAATCCATGGATTTGGTATTGAGGATCACACCGGCATATTCCAGTAAACTCTCGTCACGCCCAAACTCATAGGAACGGCGCAACAAGCCCTGAACCTTAGCTAAAAGAACCTGCTGGTCAAAAGGTTTGGTCACAAAGTCATCCGCCCCCATATTAATCGCCATAACAATATCCATAGCCTGGTCTCTGGAAGACAGAAACATAATCGGCACCTTAGAAATCTTGCGAATCTCCTGACACCAATGATAGCCGTTAAACAAGGGCAAGCCAATATCCATGAGAACCAGATGAGGCTCCGACTGGACAAAAAGGCTCAAAACTTCCATAAAGTCTTCTACCAGAACCACTTCAAATCCCCATTCAGAGAGCATTTTCCCGACTTGTTGACGAATAACCTGATCATCTTCTACTAATAAAATCTTGTGCATGCGCTCCTCCTTTTCTATTATTATAACAGATTTTTCCATGCTAGAAGGTCTGAAACTGAATTTGAAATAGCTTGTTTTAGCCAGTAAAAACAGGCAATGCTACTAGCTAATTTGAGAGAAATTTGATAAGATAAATAAAAAGAAAGGAGTTCTTATGACCAATATTTTTGACTATCTGAAAGATGTCGCACACGATTCCTTTTACGACCTTCCTTTAAATGAATTAGACATTCTAACCTTAACAGAAACCACCTACCTCTCCTTTGATAATCTGGTCTCCACAACTCCTATGCGACTTTTAGACCTGGCACCTCAGGTTCCAAGAGAATCTAACATGTTGACCAGCAAAAATCGCCTCCAGCTATTAGATGAACTAGCTCAACACAAACGCTTCAAAAATTGCAAACTCTCCCATTTTATTAATGACATCGACCCTGAGCTGCAAAAACAATTTGCGGCTATGACCTACCGCCTCAATCTCGATACCTATCTGATTGTCTTTCGTGGGACTGATGACAGTATCATTGGCTGGAAGGAAGATTTCCACCTGACCTATATGAAGGAAATTCCTGCTCAAAAGCACGCCCTCCGATATTTAAAGAACTTTTTTGCCCAACATCCTAAGCAAAAGGTCATTCTAGCTGGGCATTCCAAGGGAGGAAATTTAGCCATCTATGCTGCTAGTCAAATTGAGCAAAACTTGCAAAATCAAATCACAGCAGTTTATACCTTTGATGCACCTGGTCTCCACAAAGAACTGACACAAACCGAGGGCTATCAAAGGATAATGGATAGAAACAAGGTCTTCATCCCACAAGGTTCCATCATCGGTATGATGTTGGAAATTCCGGCCCACCAAATCATAGTGCACAGTACTGCCTTGGGTGGTATCGCCCAGCACGATACCTTTAGTTGGCAGATTGAGGACAAGCACTTCGTTCAACTGGATAAGACCAACAGTGATAGCCAACAAGTAGACACAACCTTCAAGGAGTGGGTGGCCACAGTCCCTGACGAGGAACTCCAGCTCTACTTCGATCTCTTCTTTGGCACCATTCTTGATTCTGGTATTACTTCTATCAATGACTTGTCTTCCTTAAAGGCGCTTGAACACATTCATCATCTCTTTATCCAAGCGCAATCCCTCACTCCAGAAGAAAGGGAAACTATGGGTCGCCTCACCCAATTATTGATTGATACCCGTTACCAAGCCTGGAAAAATAGATAGTAGCTTTCAAAAATCAAATGTATATAAAACAAAAGACCTAGAACACAGACTTTCATGTGCATTCTAAGTCTTTTTTAATAAAATCTAACTACCAAATAACCCCTTTATAGGCTAACAAAATGATAACTAACAGCAGGACATACAAGGCAAGGAAGAGCCATTTCATCTTGACACAGAGCGCTACGTACTCCCGAATAAAAGCAGATGGTATGTAGTAGCCTGCCGTCCTACATCCGAGGCCATCTCCCTTCATATTTAACTTACGCGCATAGGTACTGGTACGAAAAACATGATAGTCATTTGTAACAAAGAGGAATTGAGGTTTGGCTACCAGTTCCTCACCAAGTTCCTTAGAAAGGAGAAGGTTCTCGTAGGTAGTCCTTGATTGATCTTCCAGAATAATCGCATCTTGGGGAACATCTGTCTCTTCAAGAAGATAGTTTGTAATGGCCTGCGCTTCAGAAATCTTCTCATCTCCTCCTTGACCACCACTGGCAATGATTTTGATATGAGGATTCTTAGACTTGTGATAAGCTTCCACTGCCTTATCAATTCTCCTCTTCAGCAAAGGTGTTACCTTTTCTCCGTCTAACAAACCTGCACCATGAATGATAATAAAATCATAATGCTTCTTCTTAGGAATAAAGAGATACAAGATAGAGTACAGAATAAAAGCCACAAAAGCAAAACCAAAAATAAAGTAAGAATAAGCAATAAATGCAAATAAAATATTTAGAAAGTGATTGGTGTAAAATAATTCATGTCGTCCTCCCAATCGAAATGACATCAAAGCAAAAAATAGTAAAATGACTATTCCAAGGAGCATGGAGAGATAATTAGCCTTTGAACGTCCCTCTCGCTTCAACAAAATGACCCCATTATAGATTAGAAAGATGCCACTTAGAAAAAGCAAAAAAGGAAGTAAAATAAAGGGAAATATAAAAAAAGCGAAATGAATCTTCTCATACCCATTTTGATAAAAAAGGTAGCCTAGATAAAAATAACTGGAAATGAGGGATAATAAGAATAATACTGGATTCCACAAACTTCTATTATCCTTCCAAAATGACACTATAAATGCTAATACAATTCCTATAACGAGATACATTTCTTCCTCCTTTAATGATTCTATTTTATCACAATTTTACATAGAGAAAAAGAGGGCATCTATCCCTCTTACTCCTTCATTTGACTCTCTGCATCGGCCACAACTTGTTCTAGACTGGTCTGACCAAGTTCAGCCTCCATAGCCAGTTGGATTCTCTCCAATTTTTGATCCAAAACATCATGAATATGAGCTCCAACTGGGCAATTTGGATTTGGATTGTCATGAAAACTAAAGAGTTGACCTGTTTTACCAAGACACTCAACCGCCTGATAGACATCTAAAAGACTAATGTCCTTAAGATCCTTGACAATCTCTGTTCCCCCTGTTCCGCGCGCGACTGAAATCAGCTCTGCCTTCTTCAACTGGGACAAGGTCTTTCTGATAATGACAGGATTGACCCCGACACTAGCAGCTAAAAAATCACTGGTCACCTTGCTTTCCTTCCCCTTGAGGGCAATGATTATCAGCATATGAGTCGCAATGGTAAATCTACTTGGAATTTGCATCCTCTTCTCCTTTTTACGAGGCTAACCTGCCTCTACTCTTCTTTTTCTTTTATTATACCCTTTTTAGTTGTAATGTCAATCATTACCACCTTTTAGCCAGGCATCTAATTCCCTATCATAGCCCTCTTTCTGGGCCAATTCTCTCAGAAATTCCTGATGATGAGTATGGTGGATACCATTGACCAGACTTTCATAGTAAACCTCAAAATAGGGAAGCTTCAGATCTTTAGCCAGTTGCAATTCAGCTGCCACATCGTAGTCAACTCGTCGGAAGTCCATATCTACCAAGCCCTTGTCATCAAACTCTAAAATCATATACTGGGCCCGCAAGTCCTTCCGCAACTGGGCATCTAGAAAGAAAGGTTGCCCAATCGAACCTGGATTGACAATTAATTGTCCACCAGTCCCGTAACGAAGCAACTGCTGGTGAATATGACCATAAACAGCAATATCACAAGGCGGATTGGTCACCAAGCGGTCAAAATCCTCTTGCGCTCCAGTATGAATCAACTCTCGCCCCCAGTTCTTATCAGGCAGATGATGGCTAATTCCTACCGTCAAATCACCAAACTGACGATGAATCTGGAGGGGTTGATTGTGGAGCAGTTCAATTTCTTCTAGGGAAATTTCCTCTAAAACATACTGGCACTGGCGCAAGAGATAGCGTTGACTGGGACGAGTACTATCCAATTCCTTACGGACACCGTGCCACAGACTATCTTCCCAGTTTCCCAAAACTCTAGCCGTAATCGGTAGTTGAGCCAACAAGTCCAAAATCCTTCTACGCCCTGTCCCTGGCATGAGAATATCTCCCAGAAGCCAGTATTCATCCACTCCTAGCTGCCGAGCATCTGCCAAAACAGCCTCCAAGGCGGTGGTATTTCCATGAATATCTGAAAGAAGAGCTATTTTCGTCATATCCATCTCCTCGTTTTTTCTCTTGCAATAAGTATAACATAAAAAGTCACAGCTAGAGAAATCTAGCTTTTTTTGATATACTAGATATAGATATTAGACAAGAGGAAGCGAATGACCCCGAATAAAGAAGATTATCTAAAATGTATTTATGAAATCGGCATAGACCTGCATAAAATTACCAACAAGGAAATTGCTGCCCGCATGCAAGTCTCTCCCCCTGCTGTAACTGAAATGATTAAACGGATGAAGAGCGAAAACCTCATCCTCAAGGACAAGGAATGTGGCTATCTACTGACTGACCTCGGCCTCAAACTAGTCTCTGAGCTCTATCGTAAACACCGCTTGATTGAAGTTTTTCTAGTTCATCATTTAGACTATACTAGTGACCAGATTCATGAAGAAGCTGAGGTATTGGAACATACTGTCTCTGAGCTATTCGTGGAGAGACTAGAAAAATTACTTGGATTCCCCAAGACCTGCCCTCACGGAGGAACTATTCCTGCCAAGGGAGAACTCTTAGTTGAAATCAATAACCTACCACTAGCTGATATCAAAGAGAGTGGATCCTACCGTCTAACTCGGGTGCACGATAGTTTTGACATTCTCCATTATCTGGACAAGCACTCACTTCACATCGGTGATTCGCTCCAAGTCAAGCAGTTTGATGGCTTCAGCAATACCTTCACTATCCTTAGTAAAGACGAGGATTTACAAGTGAATATGGACATTGCAACACAACTCTATGTCGAGAAAATCAACTAATTTCTCAAGTACCACTACCAACCCTGAAAGTTTTATTTTCAGGGTTTTATTTCTATCATTTGATTTTACTCTCATTTAGTTGTAGAATGTTTGTAAAAAACAAGAAAGATAGTTTAACCTATGAAAAAATCACTAAAAATTTTTGCTACATCTAAATGGTTTGACCTCTTTGGAGTTGCTTTGGTCGTTGGGATTGCGATTGCATCTGGTTACCTCAACTCACGCCTCGATAAATTCGTAGATTGGGGACCATGGACTGCCCTTGTTCCCTTTGGATTGATTTCCGTAACCAACGTTGGGATTTCCATGTTATCCACTCGTTTCACGGGGAAATTAAGCAAATGGGGAAATTACTTTGGTATTGTTAATACCATTTTGTCCGGTGCTATTGATTATATCCTTGGAAATAAGGCGGCCATCATTACCTATCCCGTCACCTTCCTCATTTATACCTTTGCTATTAAGAAATGGGAAGCTTCGCAAGAAGGCAGACCCAACCAAATGAGCCAAAAACAGCTAAAATTGGCGGCCATCATCATTTCCATCATCGCCTTCCTCTTTGCCTTTGTGACAAACTTTATCGGCTATGGAGGAAAGATGAATCTCCTTGCCTATGTAACAACCATTGCCTTTGCACTCTCACTCATTGCCAATGCTTTTAACGCATTGAAACTAACAACTCAGTGGGGCTTTTGGTTGATTTACAATTTCGTTCAGCTGACAAAAGCTGGTATTCAAGGAAATTTTGCCAATATCGGAAAATACATCTTTTATATCCTCAATGCAATCGGAGCTTTATTTGTCTGGAATGATGAAGAGGTGGAACAATAAGAGGGAAATCAAATAAAGAAATCTAACTGAATCTCCTTACTAAAATTTTTTATCATTTTAGTTGTAACTTCCATTCTTTTGGAGTAGAATGAAGATAGATAAAAGAGGGAGGTCTTGTCATGAAAAAACTCTTTAGAATCCATTTTACAGCAATTGCAATCATTGATTTACTACTATTTGCATTTTTTATCACTAGACCCGAGACAGCTTTAGAATGGCTCTTGCTCTCTGGTTTTATTTTCATCCTTGCTCAGGGACTCCTGTTATTTCGCTTGCTTATCCGACTCAAACATCAATTCGCTGAGATTTATCCTCAAATCAATAAAAAGATTCGCTTCTACTATTTAGGGGTTCTCTCCATTGATTTTCTATTTTTTGTCCTTTTAGCCTTCGTTAGTTCTCAGCGTTTTTACTCTCTTATGCCAATCATCACTGCTTGCCATTCTACTTTTTATTATAGGACAGCGGACTACCTAAGAAAAAACTATCCAGACTTTTATGACAAACGCATTTCTTTATGGAAGTGTCTCTAAGGAGAAGGAGGTTCTAGCATGAAAAAAATCATCTTCATCAAAAGCATTCAACTCCTTGTCATTGATGGAATCATGCTGGCATTTTTGACATTTAAAGGGGGGCTTACTTTGGACTGGATTTTGATTTATAGCGGTTGGATCATTTTCTTTCATCCTGTGCTATTGACCTATCTGTCTAACCAGCTTTGTGACCACTTTAGTCAACTCTATTTCCAGATTAGACCAAGATTCTGGCGTTTGGCCTTACAAATCCTCCTATGGGATAGCCTGTTCATTCTCTCCTTGATATGTTTGAGTGGTATGCCACTTTTCCTTCAGGGAACTCTCCTCATCCTAGGCCATCTCATCCCTTCCTATCGCATAAGCCAAAGCCTGAAAAAAGACTTCCCAAAAGCCTATCAAGAAACGATTTCTTTTTTGAGTATTTTATGATAGATAAGAAAAACCAAGCTGGCTGGGCTTGGTCTTTCTTATCTATTTTTAGTATCAAGGATAATGGTAACTGGTCCATCATTGACCAGCTCAATCTGCATATCAGCTCCAAAGATGCCTGTCTGAACGGGCACTTCTTGCGCTAATTTTTGATTGAAATCATCATAGAAGTCTGATGCCATATCAGGCTTGGCTGCCCCTGTAAAGGCTGGACGATTGCCTTTCTTAGTATCCGCAAAGAGGGTAAACTGAGAAATAGAGAGGATTTCTCCTTCAATATCTTTGACAGAGAGGTTCATCTTGCCTTCTGCGTCTGAAAAAATCCGCATGTTGACAAGCTTTCTCATAGCATAGTCCAAATCTTCCTCTTGGTCCTCTGGTCCAACACCAACCAGCAATAGGAGCCCCTGATTGATTTTTCCCTGAACCTGACCTTCGATACTCACTTGGGCTTTTGTAACCCGTTGGATAATGATTTTCATAATAGCCTTTCTAGTAAGAGCTAGGGCAATTAACCGTTAGTCCGTTTGACAGAGTAAACTTCTGGCACACTCTTAATCTTGTCCACGACCGTGGTCAATGTAGAGAGGTTGGCAATACCGAAGGACACATGGATATTAGCAAACTTCATATCCTTGGTTGGTTGGGCGTTGACTGTTGAGATATTCTTGGTTGTGTTTGAAAGAACTTGCAGTACATCATTCAACAGTCCTGTACGGTTGAGGCCATAAATATCGATATGGGCCATATACTCCTTATTTGAGTTTGAATACTGGTCTTCCCATTCCACATCAAGGAGACGTTGCTCGTAGTTTTCTTGAGCGCGCAGGTTCATACAGTCCACACGGTGAATAGCCACACCACGCCCCTTGGTGATATAGCCAACAATATCGTCACCAGGAACAGGATTACAACACTTAGCAATCCGCACTAGGAGACCTGAGGCTCCTTCAATGACCACACCACCCTCATGCTTAACCTTGAGGGTTTCTTTGTTCTCAACCTTGACCTCGCCACCTTTGACAAGTTCTTCTGCTTCCGCCTTGGCCTTAGCACGTTCTTCCTCACGACGTTCCTTTTCAGTCAGACGGTTAAAGACAGTAATCGCACCGATTTCTCCAAAACCAATAGCCGCAAAGAGGGATTCTTCTGTCTTGTAGCTAGTCTTTTGCAGAACTTGATCCATATGACGCTTGTCCATGAATTTATTGGCCACATAGCCATTTTCTTGGAACTGTGCCATCAGCATCTCACGACCCTTGTTGATAGACAATTCCTTATCTTGGTTTTTAAAGAACTGACGGATCTTGTTGCGAGCCTTGCTGGTCTTGACCATATTGAGCCAATCACGGCTTGGCCCAAAGGAGTTCGGGTTGGTAACAATTTCAACCTGATCCCCTGTCTTGAGCTTGGTTGTCAGCGGAACCATACGGCCATTGACCTTGGCTCCTGTCGCTTTTTCACCGACTTTTGTATGGATTTCGTAGGCAAAGTCAATCGGTCCTGAATCTTTGGGAAGGGAACGGACGGCACCATCTGGGGTAAAGACATAAATCTCCTCAGCCAGATAGTTTTCCTTCACAGAGTCCACAAATTCCTTGGCATCATCAGCCTGGTCTTGGAGCTCCATCATCTCCTTGATCCAGTTCATCCCAATAGCTGATTCCTTGCTGTTAACTTGCCCCTTGATGCCCTTCTTATAAGCCCAGTGAGCCGCAACCCCGTACTCAGCCACCTCGTGCATTTCTTTAGTCCGAATCTGGAACTCGATTGGCCCTTTTGGCCCATAGACAGTCGTATGGATAGACTGATAACCATTGGCCTTGCGGTTAGCGATATAGTCTTTAAAGCGACCAGGCATGGGTTTCCAAAGCTCATGCACGTAACCAAGCATGGCATAGACATCACTTTGGGTATCTAAAATACAGCGAATGGCAATCAGGTCATAGATTTCCTCAAACCGTTTTCTCTTATCCTGCATTTTGCGGAAAATCGAGTAAATATGCTTGGGACGACCGTAAATCTTCCCTTTCAAGTGACGATCCGTCGTATAGTCTTCTAGTTTCGTAACTACCTCATCCACCAAGGCTTCACGCTCTCTGCGCTTTTCCTTCATCATATGGGTAATCTTATAAAACTCCGTTGGATTGAGATAACGGAAAGATAGGTCTTCCAGTTCCCATTTGACGCTAGAAATCCCCAAACGATGGGCAAGAGGAGCATATATTTCCATGGTTTCTTTGGAAATACGCTCCTGCTTGTCTTTTCGAAGATGTTTCAGAGTTCGCATATTATGCAAGCGGTCTGACAATTTTACCAAGATAACACGGATGTCCTCAGACATAGCCATGAGCATCTTGCGATGATTTTCAGCCAACTGCTCCTCGTGAGACTTGTATTTAACTTTACCAAGCTTGGTAACCCCATCTACGATTACCCGCACATCAGGACCAAACTCTCTTTCCAAATCGTCCAAGGTCGCATCTGTATCTTCCACCACGTCATGCAAGAAACCACAAGCTACCGTTACAGCATCCAGCTTGAGCTTAGCTAAAATACCTGCCACTTGGATGGGGTGAATGATATAAGGCTCACCTGATTGGCGATATTGACCACAATGGCAATCCACCGCATAGACCAAGGCCTTATGGACAAAATGGACATCCTCTTCCGTCAAATATTCTTTGGTTAAAGCGACAACTTCTTCGCCTGTTAAATTCACTTCTTTTGGCATCTCTACTCTCCAATTCTTCCTACCATTTTATCACTTTTTTAAGAATATGAAAACTAGAAAAAGAGGATTCTAAAGCTTATTCAAGTTGTTGGGAAGGAGGATACCACTCAAGAAATCTCTTAGTTCAACTATGTACTTTGAAATTCAACAGTTCTTATAAAGACTACTATAGTCTAGAGAATCCATGGTATAGTTCTCAAAGAAAATCATTATGTATATAAATTTATACTCTTTTAATTTTTATCTGTAGAACAAATCAATAATTTAATATACATTGTTTTGAAAAACTAAATCTGGTCGCTTTTCTAGTTATAAGCTAGACTTCTTAATAATCTAATACTAATTCTTAACAATATACGCACTACCGTTAACAAATAACCTAACTATTTAACTTTTGAAACGCAAGTTCTATCGTAATAGGTAATTCTTTACCTCTTGCTCAGATTACATTAAATCCATTCACCATTATCGTTCACTCGGTAACCATCTGGTGTTGTTGTATTAGTTAATATAGCTCCTGAATTGTCTGCATAGTACCATTTCCCATTTACTTCAAACCAACTTGTTTGCATGATACCAGATTGATTTAGATAGTACCAAGTTCCATTGTCTTGTAACCAACCTCTTTTCATAACACCTGAGTTATTGTCAAGATAATACCATAAGCCACTACTTTTTACCCATCCTGTTTGCATAGCGCCTGAACTATCAAGATAATACCATAAACCACTACTTTTTACCCATCCTGTTTGCATAGCGCCTAAACTATCAAGATAATACCATAAGCCACTACTTTTTACCCATCCTGTTTGTATAGCGCCTGAGCTATCAAGATAATACCATGAATCACCTCTTTTCACCCATCCTGTTTGCACATTTGAGTTATTAAAAGAGTATCGAACTTCTTGATAAAGCACTCCTGTTTTTGTTTGATTTTGACTAAGGTAATTCCACCTACTTTCAAATTGCTTCCAATCAGGAGTTTTCCCTGCTATTTTTATAATTTCGTTTCTATTATCATTTTCTCGATCCTGATTTGAATATTTTTCTTTAGCATCATTTTCTTGCTTTGTGTCAACATAATTATCTGATTGATTAGTATTATTATCAGCTTGTTTTAAATCTTCTATCTTTATTAACAAATCATGCATTTTAAAAAATATATCTTTAGATATATCCTGTTTTTCTCCTAACTCTTTTTGTTTTATAGTATAGTCATCCCTTAAAGCCTGTAACACTCTACGTGCTTCCTCTAATTTAATTTGTAATTCTTTTAAATTTTCAATTTTTTTCTTATCGTTAGCAACATATTTTTCTATATTTTCAACTTCTCCTGTCATTGAGTAAATATCAGAGTTTATTCTAGCCACTTCTTTTTGAAAATCTATCAATTCTCTCTCAGAAACTTCCAATTCTTCAGCAAATTTATAATAATCCTTAAATAGCTCAATATTCTTTTCATATTCTTTTTGCAAAATTTCAAACTCTTTTTTTAATTGCGTAATAATATCTTTAGCATTATTAATTTCTGATAAATTTTCCTTTTCACTTTGTTTTTTACTAGCTATATCAATCTCAAGAATTCCCTCATGTTCCTTTATCTTTTTTTCAAATTCTTTTATCTTATCTTGTTTCTCCCTCATTTTTCTTTTCAAATCTTCCGGATGGTTTAAATATTGAAGCTTTTTTGATTCATCCAACAATTTTTGAAGTGCTTCTTCATTTTTTTGATAAGCATTTTGATAACTTTGTTTTTTTTCAGGAAGTATTGCTTTATCTTTTTGAATTTTTTCTTTTAATAATTCCTTTTCTTTTTCTCTTGTTTTCAAAACTTTTTCAATATTATTTTTATCCTCTATCTCTAGTTCAATTTTGAAAACTTCATTCTCCTTCGTATCTCTTTCGTTTCTAATCTCTTCGACCTGCTTATTTAAAACATGAATTTCATTATTAATTTTTTCCAATTCTTTTTGAGTATTTTTCAACTCAAAATCTAATTGTTCTTTTTCTCTTTTTACAATCTCTTTTAAATGTTTTCCAGTTTCTTCAGTAGCTTGTACCACTAATGATTGATCTACCGTAAATACTAATCCTAACACCACAGTACTAGCTAATATTACTCTTTTCTTACCCATTTATACTACCTCTTTTAACATTTTTAAAACACTCTAATTAGAACGTTTACATTTCAATTCTACCTTCCGCTTTAAATCCTTGTCAAGTATTTTATATTACAATTTTCATTTATTTTTTATATCCATCCAACAACATTTATATCATAAGTTTTATACATTTCCTTAAAATCAAAAATCTGCCTCTTTCTTACCTATTCTCCCTAACTGTGCTATACTTAATTTATACTCAATGAAAATCAAAGAGCAAACTAGGAAGCTAGCCGTAGGCTGCTCAAAGCACTGCTTTGAGGTTGCAGATAAAGTTGATGCGGTTTGAAGAGATTTTCGAAGAGTATTAGTACATTCTTTGAGATTGGAGTCAATATGAAAATCCATAAAACCGTCAATCCTGTTGCCTATGAAAATACCTATTATCTAGAGGGCGAAAAGCACCTCATCGTTGTCGATCCAGGTAGCCATTGGGACGCTATTCGTCAGACCATCGAGAAAATCAACAAACCGATCTGTGCCATTCTATTGACCCACGCCCATTATGACCATATCATGAGTCTAGACTTGGTGCGCGAGACTTTTGGCAATCCTCCTGTCTATATCGCAGAGAGTGAAGCCAGCTGGCTCTACACTCCTGTCGATAATCTCTCTGGTCTCCCTCGTCACGATGATATGGCAGATGTGGTCACAAAACCTGCAGAACACACCTTTGTCTTTCATGAAGAATACCAACTGGAGGAATTTCGTTTTACCGTTCTACCAACTCCTGGTCACTCTATCGGTGGTGTTTCCCTAGTCTTCCCTGATGCTCACCTAGTCTTGACGGGAGATGCTCTGTTCCGAGAAACCATCGGGCGGACCGACCTTCCAACTGGTAGTATGGAGCAACTCCTTCATAGTATCCAGACCCAACTTTTCACTCTACCAAACTACGATGTCTATCCAGGACATGGTCCAGCTACTACTATCGCTCACGAAAAAACTTTCAATCCTTTTTTCTAATAAGATGATGACAATCGAAATTTAAGTAAACTATCCAGCAAATCTTTCTATTACAAAAGGCATCCAATCAAGGTTTTCACACCTGATTGGATGCCTTTTTTCTGATGACTAGATTTTTTGCCTTACCAAATAATCACGCGGTCTTCTGGTGAACGCCACATACCGTCTCCTTCTTTGACATCATAGGTCGTAAAGAAATCATCGAAGTTTGGTACTTGTACATTGACACGGAGTTTGGCTGGTGCGTGCACATCGACGCTAGCCAAAAGTTTCATAAATTCTGGACGACCTTTCATGCGCCAGATACGACCGAAGTTGTAGAAGAATTCTTCTGCTGAGAAGTCTGGTTCTCTCCTAGCTGCTTCAAGCGCTGCAGCGATTCCTCCCAAGTCAGCCACGTTTTCTGACACCGTCAATTTACCGTTAATGGTTGCTCCATAAGAATCTTGTCCATCAAACTGGTCGATAACTTTTTGTGTTTTCTCCTTGAAGGCAGCATAGTCGCTCTCTGTCCACCAATCCTTGAGGCTACCATTTTCATCAAAGGAAGCTCCGTTGGTATCAAAAGCGTGGGAAATTTCATGGGCAATAACCGCACCAATACCACCGTAGTTAGCAGAAGATGACTGATGCAAGTCATAGAAAGGTGCCTGTAAGATAGCTGCTGGGAAGACAATCAGGTTCTTCTGTGGATTGTAGTAGGCATTGACCATATGAGCAGGCATACCCCATTCCTTGTAGTCGACAGGCTGATTCCACTTGCTCCAACTGTGCTTGATTTCCACACGCGCAAAGGCTAAAGCATTGTCAAAAAGACTAGCATTTTCATCGACCACCTTGTCCTTGTAGCGTTCTGGCAATTCTTCTGGGTAACCAATATAAGGCTTGATGACATTGAGTTTGACAATGGCCTTGTCACGAGTTTCAGGAGTTAGCCAGTCATTCTTAGCCAAGCGTTCCTTATAGACATCAATCATGGTTGCCACTTTTTTCTCCACATCTGCCTTGGCTTCTGGAGAAAATTTTTCATGGGCATACCAGAGACCCAAGGCTTGTTTGAATGGACCTTGTGCTAGCTGGTAGGCTGCCTTGACCTTTTCTTTGGCTTCTGGAACTCCTGAAAGCGCACGGCTATAGGCACCTGACAAGACACGGATTTCTTCTGTTAAATAGCTGGTTGAGAGATTGACAACACTTAAAATTAAGCTTGCCTTGAGGAGAGGCCATGCCTCTTCACTATAGAATTGATCTGCGGATTGCCAGAAACGTTCCTCGTCTACGATAACCTTGTCTGGTGCTTGTCCAAGAACAGCTTGGAAGAAGTCATCCAAAGGTAGGGCAGGCGCGAATTTTTTGAAATCTTCATAAGCATATGGATGGTAAAGTTTAGCATACTCTGAACTTTCTTCATTAGAAAGCACCACTGCCGCAATTCGACGGTCCAATTCTAGTCTTTTCTCTAGCAAGTCTTCAATTTCTTCATCAGTGAAATCATAAGCCTTGAGGAGATTTGCGCTGCTTTCTTTCCAAAGAGTCAAGAGCTCTTCGCGCTGAGGATGGTCTTCTGCATAGTAGGTCGTATCTGGAAGAATAGTGCTTGGAGCGCTAGCCCATAAAACGTTGATTCTGGCATCCATAAAATCTGGCGATACACCAAAAGGAAGGAAGTTAGGTTTTCCTGCAAGTTCAAACTCTGCTAGTCTAGCTGTAAAATCCGCAAAAGTCTCTAATTCTTGGAATTCTTTAAGGAGTGGTAAGACAGGCTTGATACCGTCAGCTTCTCTCTTATCAAAATCACGAACTAGGCGGTGGTATTTGACAAAGTTTTCCAAGATAGCATCCTCAGGCACTTCTTCTCCTGCCAACCACTTGTCTGTTGTCGCCAGCATCAGGTCTTCAATTTCCTGGTCTAAATCAACAAAACCTCCAGTTTGAGACTTATCTGCTGGGATTTCAGCTGTCTTCTGCCATTCTCCATTGATTGCATCATAAAAATCGTCTTGATAACGTGTCATCTTGTTCTCGCTTTCATTTGTACTTGCTTTTAGCTTAACAAAAATTACCTGGGAATGCAATTAAAAATGAACTGATACTTTCTATTGTTTTTCAGTTATTATTTTAATTTTTTCAAAAATTAACTTGACTTAATTTTTTTTTTAATGTATATTAAGAGACAGGAGGAATACAACTGTATGATACGTATCGAAAACCTCAGTGTCTCCTACAAAGAGACGTTGGCACTTAAGGATATTTCACTAGCGCTCCATGGACCAACAATTACCGGTATTATTGGTCCAAACGGTGCTGGGAAATCAACATTATTAAAAGGTATGCTGGGAATTATCCCACATCAAGGTCAGGCATTTCTCGATGACAAGGAAGTTAAAAAATCCTTACATCGAATCGCTTATGTCGAACAAAAAATAAATATCGACTACAACTTTCCCATCAAGGTCAAGGAATGTGTCTCACTAGGACTCTTTCCCTCTATCCCTCTCTTTCGAAGTTTAAATGCTAAACATTGGAAGAAAGTGCAAGAGGCCCTTGAAATTGTCGGTCTAGCTGACTACGCTGAACGTCAAATCAGTCAACTGTCTGGAGGTCAATTCCAGCGGGTCTTGATTGCCAGATGTCTGGTGCAGGAAGCCGACTATATCCTCTTGGATGAACCCTTTGTTGGGATTGACTCCGTTAGTGAGGAAATCATCATGAATACGCTGAGAGATCTAAAAAAAGCTGGGAAGACGGTTCTCATCGTCCACCACGACCTCAGCAAGGTTCCCCACTACTTCGATCAAGTCTTGCTTGTCAATCGAGAAGTGATTGCCTTTGGTCCAACCAAAGAAACCTTTACCGAAGCCAATCTCAAAGAAGCTTACGGTAATCGACTCTTTTTCAGTGGAGGTGACCTATGATCGCAGAATTTATCGATGGATTGCAAAAATTCCATTTCTTACAAAATGCCTTGATAACAGCTATTGTCATCGGGGTCGTAGCTGGAGCTGTGGGATGTTTCATCATCCTACGCGGGATGTCACTCATGGGAGATGCCATTTCACATGCTGTCTTGCCAGGTGTAGCCCTCTCCTTTATCTTGGGCCTTGACTTCTTTATCGGAGCCATTGTCTTCGGACTACTAGCTGCTATCATCATTACCTACATCAAGGGAAACTCGATTATCAAAAGCGATACCGCCATCGGCATTACCTTTTCTTCTTTCTTAGCCCTCGGTATCATCTTGATTAGTGTCGCTAAAAGTTCAACTGACCTTTTCCATATTCTTTTTGGTAATATCCTGGCCGTCCAAGATACGGATATGTTTATTACTATGGGTGTGGGGGCAGCCATTCTCTTGTTAATCTGGATTTTCTTCAAGCAACTCTTGATAACATCCTTTGATGAACTCTTGGCTAAAGCCATGGGAATGCCTGTCAATTTCTATCACTACCTTCTCATGGTACTCCTGACTCTCGTGTCTGTGACAGCCATGCAAAGTGTCGGAACTATCCTGATTGTAGCCATGCTGATTACCCCAGCGGCAACTGCTTATCTCTATGCCAATAGCCTGAAAAGCATGATTTTCCTTTCCTCAACCTTTGGAGCAACAGCTTCAGTTTTGGGACTCTTTATCGGCTATAGCTTTAACGTTGCAGCAGGTTCCAGTATCGTGCTTACAGCTGCTAGTTTCTTTCTCATTAGCTTCTTTATCGCTCCAAAACAACGATATTTGAAACTGAAAAATAAACATTTGTTAAAATAAGGGGCAAAACCCCAATAAATTGGAGGATCTAATGAAAAAATTAGGTACATTACTCGTTCTCTTTCTTTCCGTCATTGCTCTTGTAGCATGTGCTAGCGGAAAAAAAGATGCAGCTTCTGGTCAAAAACTAAAAGTTGTTGCTACAAACTCAATCATCGCTGATATTACTAAAAATATTGCTGGTGACAAGATTGATCTTCACAGTATCGTTCCTGTTGGTCAAGACCCACACGAATACGAACCACTTCCTGAAGACGTTAAGAAAACTTCTCAAGCTGATTTGATTTTCTATAACGGGATCAACCTTGAAACAGGTGGCAATGCTTGGTTTACAAAATTGGTAGAAAATGCCAAGAAAACTGAAAACAAAGACTACTTTGCAGTCAGCGAAGGCGTTGATGTTATCTACCTCGAAGGCCAAAACGAAAAAGGCAAAGAAGACCCACACGCTTGGCTTAACCTTGAAAACGGTATGATTTTTGCTAAAAACATCGCAAAACAATTGAGCGCGAAAGACCCTAGCAACAAGGAATTCTACGAAAAAAATCTCAAAGAATATACTGATAAACTAGACAAACTTGATAAAGAAGCTAAAGAGAAATTTAACAACATCCCTGCTGAGAAAAAACTCATCGTAACCAGCGAAGGATGCTTCAAATACTTCTCTAAAGCCTATGGTGTCCCAAGTGCCTACATCTGGGAAATCAACACTGAAGAAGAAGGAACACCTGACCAAATCAAGACCTTGGTTGAAAAACTTCGCCAAACAAAAACTCCTTCACTCTTTGTAGAATCAAGTGTGGATGACCGTCCAATGAAAACTGTTTCTCAAGACACAAACATCCCAATCTACGCACAAATCTTTACTGACTCTATCGCAGAACAAGGTAAAGAAGGCGACAGCTACTACAACATGATGAAATACAACCTTGACAAGATTGCTGAAGGATTGGCAAAATAATCCTCTTCGAAAATCAAATTCAAACCACGTCAGCGTCGCCTTGCCGTACTCAAGTACAGCCTGTGGCTAGCTTCCTAGTTTGCTCTTTGATTTTCATTGAGTATAAGCCTCTGAAAAACGTCATTCTCACATGAGCTGGCGTTTTTTTTCTATGCCCATATTTCCGGTCAAATCATTGGAAAATTCTGACTGTTTTAGCTAAAATGGAAGAAAAAAGATTGGAGTATCCTATGGTAACTTTCCTCGGAAATCCTGTGAGCTTTACAGGTAAACAACTACAAGTCGGCGACAAGGCACTTGATTTTTCACTCACTACAACAGACCTTTCTAAAAAATCTCTAGCTGATTTTGATGGCAAGAAAAAAGTTTTGAGTGTCGTTCCTTCTATCGATACAGGCATCTGCTCAACTCAAACACGTCGTTTTAATGAAGAACTGGCTGGACTGGACAATACGGTCGTCTTGACTGTTTCCATGGACCTACCCTTTGCCCAAAAACGTTGGTGCGGTGCTGAAGGCATTGAAAATGCCATCATGCTCTCAGACTATTTCGATCATTCCTTTGGACGTGACTATGCCCTCTTAATCAACGAATGGCACCTATTGGCACGCGCAGTCTTTGTCCTCGATACTGACAATACGATTCGCTACGTTGAATACGTGGACAATATCAACTCTGAACCAAACTTCGAAGCCGCAATTGCAGCAGCTAAAGCCCTATAGAAAAAATCCTCTGTCACAAAGAGTTTCCTGCTCTTTGAAACGGAGGATTTTTGTTTACCAGTAAATATAAGGTCAATCAGATAAAAACAACTACCTTATACTAATTCAAACCACGTCATCGTCGCCTTACCGTACTTAAGTACAGCCTGAGGCTAGCTTCCTAGTTTGCTCTTTGATTTTCATTGAGTATTACTCTACAGATTTCAAGGCTTCAAGCATATCAACCTTTCTCAGATGATGATTGACAAAGAAGCCAAGCAGGGTCAAAATGGTGCTTACTGCTGCTACTGGGATTACATAGACTTCCCAGCCTACCTGCGGATAAAAGAGAATAGTCGCAGGCGAAATCATTTGAATCAAAAATTGGTGTAAATAGAAACCTGATACCAGACCAAGTACGATTCCCAAAAGAGACAGCACAATCGTCTCACGGTAAATGTAGAGGGTGACTTCCTTATTATGAAAGCCGAGAACCTTGATAGTGGAGAGTTCACGGATTCTCTCAGCTACGTTGATGTTAGTCAGATTGTAGAGGATAACGATAGCCAATAGAACCGACACGATAACTAAGATAGTCATGGTCTGATTGAGTGAGCTAGCGACAGAGTCAAAGAGTCGAATGGCTGAAGCATTTTGGACAACGCTGGACACCGCAGCTTGATTCATAAGCAAGCCTGCCTGCCTTTCGATACTAGTAGCACTGGTATCCCTTAACGAGATCAAATAAGTGTTGGCTTGGGGTACCTGTCCGTAAAGTTGCTCATAGCTAGCCTGACTCATATAAATAAAGTGACCAACGTAGTTCTCAGTAATAGCAGCGACCGTTAGTTCCTTACCTTCAATTTCTAGAGTCTGCCCAACCTTGACACCTGCCAGTTGGGCAAGTTTAGCTGTAATAACGACGCCATCTTTTAATGTCATCTCCTGCTGACGATTTTGCAGATGAATAAAGGGAGTCAAATCCTCCTTCTCTGTCATCATAAGGGTAATTGTCTGAAGACCCGCCTTACCTTTGAAATCCTTGTCTAGCGTTTTTGAATAGATTTTCTGGTAGGCTTGGATGTCCTGCCCTTTCAACACTTCTTCTAGATTTGCCTTATCCTGATTGGTCGCACTAGGATTTTCAGAGACAATCATCTGATACTGTTGGATTTGTTGAAACTGTCTAGACGGAACTCCTGCTACAGAGGATTGGATTCCCAAACCTGCAAAGAGCAGAGCGACTGAACCTGCCACACCAAAGATCGTCATCAACATACGCTGCTTATAACGGAAAATATTGCGGGCTGTTACCTTATGGGTAAAACTGAGACGACGCCAGATAAAACCGATGCGCTCTAGTAAGATTTTAGCTCCTTTAACAGGAGGTTTAGGCAGTAAAAGCTGGGCTGCTTCGTCATGAAGTTCCCTACGAGCTACCAAGTAGGCTGGTAACACACTCGCCAACCAACTCAAGACAAGAGCCAGAAAGCTATAGGTCCAATAGAACTGAATCTGGGTTTCTCCCACTACCATACCTTTTGTAATAACACTTGAAATCACACCGGCTAGTAAATAATGTCCAAGTATACTACCTAGAGCTGTTCCGACAGTCCCAGCTACTAGACCATAAAGGAGAAACTTGGCGATAATATCCTTACTGCGATAGCCCAGGGCCTTAAAAATCCCTGCATGAGTTCGCTCTTCATCCACAAAACGAGTCATGGTTGTAAAGGTCACCATAGCTGCTACGGCATAAAGCACTACAGGAAAGATATTGCCCACTGCCCGAATACTGGCTGAAGCATTACTGTACATGAGGTAGCCTTGACCACCTGGCATGGTTTGCCGATTATAGACTTGATACTTGGGCTCAGCTAAATCATCCAAGACTTGCTGATGTTTTTCTAATTTTTCCTTTTCTTGGGCTAGATTTTGTTCAGCCTGCTTTAGTTTATCCTCTTCCTTGCTCAATTCCTGCTTGGCTTGGACAAGTTGAGCACTAGCCTGCTCTCTCTGAGCTTGAGGAAGCAAGGCTAGTTGACTTTCCTGATCCTGTAAACGAGCTTGAGCAGTTGCTAAACGACGCTTGCCTTCCTGCAAATTAGTATCAGCCTTGTCAAGGGTCTCTTGGCCTTTGTCTAGAGACTCTTGTCCTTCTTTTTTCAACACTTGCAGACGTGCCTTGCCATTATCTGACAAAGCTTGTTCTAGGTCTTCCTGATGCTGTTTGGATTTTTCTTCATAAGTTGCTGAAAAAGCATTTAAACCTGACAAATCTTGATATTTTAAACGAGCTATATTGTAGACTTTCTGATCAAACTGACTAGGTAAAATCACCCCATAGGCTGTCAGAGTCCCACTTCCACTTGCTGCGTAGCCCATATCTCGCTGGGAGAGGATTTCAGCTGAATCCACAAAACCAGTAATGGTATAAGTATGGTCTTTTAAAGAGGAATGACCCTCTTCTTTTTCTTTAAAACTAATCTCCTGTCCCACGCTGTATTTGCCTTGCAAATGAGTGGCCAAAGCGATTTCCTTGTCGGACTGAGGAAGTCGTCCCTCTCTTAGCTGAAAGGTTGAAATTCTCTCTGGTTTGGAGTACAGCCGAATGGCATTCTGCCCATTCTCCATAGTCACATCTGTCAAATAGCCAAACTCAACCTCTGCGCCCTGGGTCTGTTCTAGTTCTTCTTGATTTGCTTGATCCAAACCATAGTTAGACATGACTGCCAAATCCAAGGTTTGAGCAGTTGTTAAATAAGCATTAGCTGTCGCCTCCATGTTGGGGCTAGTCACTTTGAGGCCTACTAGGGCTAGAGACCCTAACATCATCAAGGTTAAGATGGATAAAAAACGCCCCTTGGAGGCTGTGAAAGACTGAATTAAGTCCTTCCAATAGGTTTTTCGCTTGATCATGCTAGTACTCCAATGTATCGATATCCTGAGGATGCTGGTTGATCACCACATCCTTGACACTGGCATCGTGCATATGAATCACGCGATCAGCAATGGGAGCCAAAGCTCCATTATGAGTCACGATGATAACAGTCGCTCCCTTTTGACGAGACATGTCTTGAAGAATCTTCAAGACTTGCTTGCCCGTCTGATAATCCAAGGCTCCAGTCGGTTCATCACAAAGGAGAATTTTAGGATTTTTGGCTACCGCGCGTGCAATGGAGACTCGCTGTTGCTCCCCTCCAGAAAGCTGAGCTGGAAAGTTGTTGAGACGATGAGCCAGACCTACATCTGTCAAGACCTGCTCAGGATTCAAGGCATCTGTCACGATTTCAGAGGCCAGTTCCACATTTTCCTTAGCGGTTAGATTGGAAACTAGATTATAAAATTGAAAAACAAAGCCGACATCATTACGACGGTAATTGGTCCTCTGGTGGGAACTATAGTCTGCAATATTAACACCATCTATCCAGATTTCCCCTTCATCATTGGTATCCATTCCCCCTAGGAGATTGAGAACTGTTGACTTACCTGCACCTGACGCACCAAGGATAATCACCAATTCACCCTTTTCAATTTCAAAATTCACATCACGATTGGCCACAATCTCCGTGTCCCCAACCTGATAACGCTTGTAACAGTGTTTCATCTCAATATAAGCCATAATACCCACCCTCTCTCAAACAAATTACTTCCTACTACCATTATAACGCTTTTTCAACTAGTTGGAAACTGCTTACATTCTCAAATCCTTATTAAAAGGCAGTCTCAAACTACTGCCTTCTAATACTCAATGAAAATCAAAGAGCAAACTAGGAAGCTAGCCGCAGGTTGCTCAAAGCACCGCTTTGAGGTTGCAGATAAAGCTGACGTGGTTTGAAGAGATTTTAGAAGAGTATAACATCTTCTTAAAAATAAAATTGAACCAGATCACCTTCTGCTGTTGCCACCGAAATACAATCTTTCCCTATGCATTTCGATTTTATTTTTTCTTGATTCATTTTAATCACACTCTTCTCAATACCTGGATAAGAGACTCGCAAATCTCCCCCACTTCTTGATAAAATGGTCATCTGTAAAAGTTTTTTATCCGCCCACCTCATGTTAACTTCAAAATGTCCACGTGCCATTAAACCTGAAACGGAACCTGATGACCATGCATCGGGTAGGGCAGCTAGGGGCACCAGATAAGCTGTATGAGACTGAAGCAACATTTCTGCCATGCCACTAGTAGCACCAAAATTACCATCTATCTGAAAAGGAGGGTGGCTACACCAAAGATTGGGCAAGGTGGATGTCTTTAACTGCTCTGCTAATAATTTATGGGTTCGATTGCCATCTCCCAAACGCGCCCAGAGATTGATCTTATTAGCCTTGGACCAGCCTGTTCCCCCATCTCCACGATCATTGAGGCTAGCACGCGCCGCATCAAGATACTCTTGCCCCTTATGACTAAAGAGAGTTCCAGGATAAAGTCCCACCAGATGGGAAGCATGCCGATGTTGAGCCTCCACTTTCTCATTTTGAAAATGCTGCTCTTCCTCCTCATACCACTCCCTGATTCGACCAGATTGAGTGATTTGAAGAGGATTAAGCAAATCAAACTTCTCCTCGACCTCAGTCAACAAAGCCTCATCCAGTCCCAATTCCTGAGCAGCCTGAATAAAATCATGAAATAACTGCCAAATCAGAGATTGGTCATAGGTATTGCCAATCGAAATCGGGCCATGTTCTGGGGAATAAGACGGAGAAGACACCCAACGCTGGGCCTCCTTATCCTCATGTAAAAAGGTATTCCAAAAACGAACCGTTTCCCTCAACATGGGATAAATTTTCTCCCTGAGATAGTCTTGGTCCCTATAAAATGTATAGGCTTCATAGACCGTTTGCATCATCCACGCATTGGCAGCTGGCGACCAGCCCCAATAGTAATCCCAACCAGGTGCCGTCCAGCCAAAAGGAGTCGCTTGAGTATGGACCAACCAACCATTCTCTTCCCCTTTCTGAGAAACGATTCCTGCATACCTTGCAGCCGCTATGCGACCATAGACACGCAAATCATCGATATAGTTGATGACCGGAAAGGCCGTTTCTAAGAGGTTAGTCACATAGGCTGGCCAATAATTCATCTGCAAGTTGATATTCAGGTGATAGTCCGAATTCCAAGGAGGATTGTCGACCGCATTCCAGACTCCCTGTAGGTTAGCTGGTAGAGCATCTGGGCAATCTCTGGAAGAACTAATCAATAAATACCTCCCATACTGGAAGAACAGTTCCTCCAAAGCCTGCCCCTCTTGTGGCTTATAATTTTTTAGCAAATCATCCGTAGGGGATGATTCAAAATCAGCTCCCAAATCCAATTGAACACGCTGGAATAAAGCTTGGTAGTCCTCAATATGCCTTGATTTCAATCGGGTATAGCCCTTTTCTTTAGCTATCTCCACCAAGTCTATCACCTGTTGCACTAAATCTAGTTTCTTGCGATAATTGCTAGCAGGATTTTGGGCAAAATCTGTCTTAGCTGCCAAGAAGAGATTGGCATAACTGGCTCCTGATATCTGAACCTTATTCGACCAGACTCTAATATCACCATCCGTTTGCCAAGCTAGACAGCCAGCAAACTGAAGATCATTATCCTTAACCCATCCCTTCATCAAGATATGAGAATCAGTAATATCCAGCTGGCACTCCTTGTAATCAGACTTTTTCTGCTCATCCTTTCCATCAGAAGCCAAATCACGGGTCAAGGACAGTTCTATAGTAAAATCTAGAGTTTCCGACCCTTCCTTAGAAAAGCTCTGAACCAAGAGATCATCTGGAAAACTGGCAAAGGCTTCACGTTCAAATCTCGTTCCCTTATAGGCATAAGAAGTCGTAGCAAGCGCCTTACTGATATTCAGCTGTCTCTGGTAATCCGTCACCTGAGACAAAGCCTTACCTTGTTGGCTGAACTCAATGAAAATATCTCCAAAGGACAGATAGGTCCCATATTGACTCGTTTGGGGCCCAACTAGGTGCTGCTCAGCCAGTTCCTTAGCCCGATTGTAATCTCTCTTTTCCAAAGCCTGCCGAATCTTACCTAAAAAAACATACTGATCCTGAAGATTTCCACCCTGATAATCTGAACTATCAGGAAGTGGACCACCAGACCAGAGACTTTTTTCATTGAATTGAATCCGCTCAGCCCCTATAAGCCCAAATATTTTTGCCCCTAAAGAACCATTGCCTATCGGTAAGGCCTCTTCTTCCCAACCCTTATATATTGTTGACGCTGGTCGCTTGTAGGTCAATACATAATCTTGTTTTTTATTCCTTATCATACTTCCATACTAACATAAAAAGCCTAGAAATCAATTCTAGACTTACAATTTTTTATTTTCCAAGGTAGTATTCAGAAACTACGTTCAATTTTTCGTCGAATTCGAATACCAATGGTGGGAAGTTAGGGATTTCCACGTCCATGATTTCGTCATCTGACAAACCTTTGATGTGTTTTACAAGGGCACGGATTGAGTTACCGTGAGCTCCTACGAATACGTTTTTACCATCTTTAAGAGCTGGAGCGATTTTATCTTCCCAGAATGGAAGGGCACGTTCCAAAGTCACTTTCAAATTTTCAGCATCTGGGATAACTGAATCGTCAAGTGAAGCGTAACGACGGTCAGTGTGAGCTGAGTGCTCATCATCACGATCCATGTTTGGAGGCAATACATCGTATGAACGACGCCAGATGTGAACTTGCTCATCACCAAATTGTTCAGCAGCTTCAGCTTTGTTTTTACCAGTCAAACCACCGTAGTGACGTTCGTTCAAACGCCATGATTTTTCAACTGGAACCCACAATTGGTCAGAAGCTTCAAGAGCCAAGTTAGTTGTTTTGATCGCACGTTTCAATACTGAAGTATAAGCTTGGTCAAATTCGATACCAGCTTCTTTGATCAATTTTCCAGCGTCAATCGCTTGTTGTGTACCTTTTTCAGACAAATCAACATCAGCCCAACCAGTGAAAAGGTTAGCTTTGTTCCATTCAGACTCACCGTGGCGAGCAAAAACCAATTTTACCATTAGATGGATTCTCCTTTAAATTTTCCGAGGTTTTCCCTCGTTTATCTATTCTATTTTACACAATTTTTCACAAAAAAGCTAGTCAAAACCAAAAAGGAAAGGACTGTTTGGCAGTGGGATTGCTTTAAACAAATATAAGCAAATATGTGAAAAGAAATTTCCATTTCACTCTTGCTAATCTCCTTGCTTTTTGTTAGAATGATGTCAAAAAATAAAAAAGGTTAACATTATGCCACAACATCTCTTTAAAGAATTGGCTCAACTAGATCAAGTAGAGGCACTAGCTCTAGGAGGATCACGAGCTGGACAAGATTTTGACAAAGACTCTGACTATGATGTATATGTCTACCTCAGTGCTCCTCTCTCTTCAGACATCCGAAAAAAAATTCTCAGTAAATACTGCTCCTATATGGAAATCGGCAATCAATTTTGGGAATTGGAGGATGATTGTGTTCTCAATAATGGCATAGAGATTGAGCTGATTTACCGCTCTCTAGACGAATTTGACAAAGATTTACAGGTCGTAGTTTTAGAGCACCAAGCCCAGAATTCTTACACTACTTGTATGTGGTACAATCTGCTCAATAGCAAGATTCTCTACGATCGAGATGATCACTATGCTGCCCTCCAGAAAAAGTACAATCTTCCTTATCCAGCTGAGCTGAAAAAGAATATCATCAACAAACAGTTTCTGCTTCTCGACCAAGCTATGCCAGCTTTTTCAAGACAAATCAAAAAAGCTCTCAAACGCCAAGACTTACTCAGCATCAATCACCGTAGTAGCGAGTTTTTCGCTTCTTATTTCGATTTGCTCTTTGCTTTCAATGAGCAGCTCCATCCAGGAGAAAAACGCATGCTCCAGTACGCAAAAAAAAATTGCTCTCATCTACCGCAATATTTTGAAGACGATATCCAAGACTATTTTCAAAATCTCTACCAGCTAGATCAGTATGAGAAAACAGTCCTAACTTTAGAGCATCTCCTATTAAATCTCAAATACTTGATTAATGAATCTATTTAGAATTACAATAAAAGCTCATGAAATCTGCTTTTCAGATGAATCATGAGCTTTTTGAATTTCCACAATATATAACGATGTAGATTTGATTGAAACAAGAGCAGGAAAAAAAGGTTTTTACATGATAAAAACGCATCGTATCAGGTGTTCAAAACCTTGATACAATGCGCTTTATAGTCTATAAGATTAGTTGTCTTTTCTTCTCAAATTGAGTTTTGCCTAGACTTTTCAACCTTATTTCTCTTCAAATCCTTCTGCTACTGCTTCCGCAAAGTTTTCTTCTACGATGCTTGCACAGTGGTCACAGATGACTGCGTGGTAGCTGCGTTCTGCTGTTGTTGGGTCAATACGACGGCAACGGTCACATACTTCACCTGCAGCGCGTTCAACTGTGAAGGCCACATCTTCGAAGCTAACGGCAGCTTCTGGAGCTGGTCCTTCTGCGATGGTCAAGTCTGACACGATCAAAAGTTGAGCCACATTGCTGTTTACTGCTTCAAGTAGAGTTTTCACCACTTCATTTGGATAAACTGTCAAGTGTGCTTCAAGTGATTTACCGATAACTTTGGCATTACGAGCCTCTTCCAAGGCTTTTTGAGCTTGTCCACGGAAATCCATAAAGGCTGCCCATGTATCCAAGATTTCTTCTTGATTAGCAAAAGTTTCCGCTTCTGGCAATTCTGACAATTGAACAAAATCTTCTGCTTCAAACTCAAGGTATGACCAGATTTCTTCCGCAGTGTGAGGAAGAATTGGTGTCAAGAGTTTCGTGATTTTCACAAGAATGTCATAGAAGACAGTCTGCATTTGACGGCGTTCCAGTGATTTGGCACCTTCGATGTAAACAACATCTTTAGCAAAATCAAGGTAGAAGGCTGACAAGTCAACGTTGATAAAGTTCACCAAGGCCTTGTAGATTGTCAAGAATTCAAAGTTTGCGTAAGCATCACGAATCGTTTTCACAAGCTGGTTAAAGCGAATCGTCATGTACTTATCAACTGAACGAAGTTCATCGTAAGCTACTGCATCTTGAGACGGGTTAAAGTCAGATGTGTTAGCAATCAAGAAACGAAGGGTGTTACGAATCTTACGGTAAGTTTCAGAGACTTGGCTCAAGATATCCATAGAGATACGCACGTCGTTGGTTGAGTCTACACTTGTTACCCAAAGACGCAAGATTTCAGCACCAAATTGTTTTTCAACATCGCTTGGAGCAATGGTATTTCCAAGAGATTTAGACATCTTCTCACCTTTACCGTCAAGGGCAAAACCTTGTGACAAGATTTGTTTGTAAGGTGCTACGCCATGGTTAGCAACAGATGTAATAAGTGATGAGTTGAACCAACCACGGTACTGGTCAGAACCTTCAAGATAAAGGTCTGCTGGATATGTCAACTCTGGACGGTTTACCACAACTCCATTCCATGATGAACCTGAGTCAAACCAAACGTCCATGATATCTGTTTCTTTCTTGAACTCGCCGTTTGGTGAACCTGGATGAGTAAATCCTTCTGGCAAGAGGTCCTTGGCATCACGTTCCCACCAGATGATAGAACCGTGTTCCTCAAAGAGTTGAGCCACGTGTTCAATCGTTTCAGCTGTCATGATCGCTGTGCCATCTTCAGCGTAGAAGATTGGAAGCGGAACACCCCAAGCACGTTGACGAGAAATAACCCAGTCACCACGGTCACGAATCATATTGTACAGACGGACTTTACCCCATTCTGAGTGGAATTTCACTTTTTCAATTTCATCCAAGATTTCTTGACGGAATTTAGAAACTGAGGCAAACCATTGTGGAACTGCACGCCAGATGATTGGTTTCTTCGTACGCCAGTCAAATGGGTATGAGTGAGAGATTTCTTCTTGGGCAAGAAGGAGGTTACCAAGTTTTTCGATAACAGTTGGAACAACCTTTTCGTAGAACTGACCTTCAAACTCAGGACCAGCATTAGCCATCATGATACCACGCTCGTCAACAGTCACTGCGACTTCAAGACCATTAGCAATACCAACATTGTAGTCATCCTCACCAAAACCAGGGGCTGTATGGACAATACCAGTACCAGAGTCAGTGGTAACGTGGTCACCAAGGATAACCAACTCATCTACAGCTGTATCCCATGGGTGTTCTGTTACGATGTGGTTGAGTTCTTGACCACGGTAAGTTGCCAACACTTGAACATCAGCCCAACCAAATTTCTCAGACAAGCTAGTCAATAATTCTGCAGCAACGACAAACTTACGAGTTTCACCAGCAGGTTGAACCAAGACGTAATCAATATCTGCACCAACAGTCAAACCACGAGAAGCTGTGATGGTAAATGGAGTTGTTGTCCAAACTACGATATAAGTATCTGTATCTAGAACACCTTTGCCATCTTTTACCTTATTGGCATAGTAAAGGGAAGTTGAAACCAAATCATGGTATTCAATCTCCGCTTCAGCAAGAGCCGACTCAGATGACCAAGACCAGTAAACTGGTTTAGCACCACGGTAGATGTAACCTTTATTAGCCATCTCACCAAATACACGGATTTGAGCTGCTTCATAGTCAGGAGTCAAAGTCACATATGGATTTTCCCAGTCACCAGAAACACCCAAACGTTTGAAGTCTTCGCGTTGTTTATCTACTTGAGAAAGAGCATATTCACGGCAAAGTTTCAAGTACTCAACCAAGTCCATTTCTTTACGTTTGATACCTTGTTTTGCCAAAACTTGCTCGATTGGCAGACCATGTGTATCCCAACCTGGAATATAAGGAGCATAAAATCCTGACATAGACTTAGAACGAACAATGATATCTTTTGAAATCTTGTTCATAGCGTGTCCAACGTGAATATTTCCGTTCGCGTATGGAGGGCCATCATGCAAGGTGAAATGAGGTTTTCCTTGGTTCAATTCTTGACGACGTTGGTAAAGTTTTGCATCTTCCCATTCCTTTTGCCAAACTGGCTCTTTGGTAGGAAGGCCTGCACGCATTGGGAAAGCTGTTTTCCCAAGGTTAAGGGTATCTTTGAGTTTCATGGTATCTCCTTTATAAATAATAACAAATTAAAAACCACGACTGCCAAAAAGGACGAAAATCGTGGTACCACCTTTGTTCGGAAAAAGATCTAGTCTTTCTCCCTCTTTTCCCGTAACGTGGGGAACGTCAAATCTTACTAGCTTCAGACTTGAGTTTTTGAGAGGATAATCTTATCAATAGGGAATGCAGGACTCACACCATCTCCTGCTCGCTGGAAATATAAGGATAAGATATTGTTCTCAGAATATTTCTTATAAAATTGTAACAGATTCTTGCGGTGCCGCAAAACCTGGTTCTGAGCTTACAGCTTCAGTAGCTGGTGTTGGTCCTGAGTAATGGCTTGGAGCTACTTCTGGCTCTTCATACATTGGACCAACTGGATGAGCTGGACTTTCTTCAAAAACCGGAGCTGGTGAAACCACTTGTTCCTGCTCAGCTCTTGCTTCGGCTTCTGCAAGTTCCTTATTAGCCGCTTCGATACGCGCTTGCAACTCAGCCATTTCCTCGGGAGAAAACTGGCGAGTAATATCAATTGGTTCTTCCTCTGGATGTTGTTGCAAGACAGAGTCACCTAAGACTTCGCTGACCACTTCTTTGAAAGCTTCATCACTTGTCTGAAGATAAGTCGCTGTTGGGCGAAGAATATCTTCCCAATCTGAAGATTCAACAATTGCTAACTGGCTCTCAATTGTAGATTTAAGACGTTGATGGAAGACACGACTCTTGTTCTTCAATTCTTCTGTTTCAACAGCAACCTTCTTAGCATTGTCAGTTGCTTGACGAAGAATTTCATTTGCCTTGTACTTAGCTTCTTCCAACAAACGTTGGGCATCTTGCTCTGCTTGTTGGATAATATTGTTTGAACGTTCCGTTGCAGCTTGTTTTACTCGCTCTGCTGTATCTTGTGCAATCAATACAGACTGGCTCAATGAATCTTTCATCTCATCAAAGTAAGACAAACGCTCTTCCAAACTCTTAATATGTAAATCCTTATCATGATTAGAGCGAACCAAATCTTCATAATCACGGACTACAATATCTAAAAATTCATCTACTTCTTCTTGATCAAACCCTCTGAAGCGTGTGCTAAAAGTTTTATCTTTGATTTCTAACGATGTAATTGGCATATTTTTCCTCACTTACTTAATAACAATTGGACCGTTAATTTCTTTTTATCTTTTTTTGTTTGCCCATTATCTCTAACGAGTTTCAATCGACCAAATTTCCTCACACTAATCAAATCACCAACTTGAACTGCATAATCTGATTTTTCAACTAAATGGTAATTCACTTGGACTGCCTGTTTTTCAATTAACTGACTTGCCTGATTTCTAGACAGCTTGAAGACACCTGCTAGAAAAACATCTAATCTAGAACTAGCAATACAAATATCTAATTCTTGATAATCTTCTACTGTAGCAATTCTCTCAGTAAAATCCCGTTCTTCTAGACGAACCGGTAACCGAGCAATTTTCGTAATGCCGTCTTGAAAAAGGAGCATAAACTGTCGATTAATGATAATCTGTGCTCTCTCTTCGTTGACTAAGATATCACCAAATAGCTTCCTATCAATTCCCAGCTGATTTAAAACAGTCCCTAATATTTTTGCATGCGTTAGGCGTTCAAACTTATTAGGATAGACAATTTCTTGCAAGGAAAGTTCAAAATCAGAGAATCCCGGCTCAAAATAATCAGGATACAGGAGTACCCGTACATATTCAGTTTCAAGAAACTGCCGACTGCTCATGTAGGAGATGCTGTTGGTTGATGCTAGCACCTTTAAAATATTTTCTTGATGGGGATTTACAAAAGGTGTTAAAAAAGGAGAATAAGAATCTTCTACCTTTTTTATCCATTCTAATCCCTTATCAATAAAAGACGAATCATTCTTAGAAAAGTGTTGATAAATCATCTTGTTCATAGAAAGATCACTAAAAGTCGAATCAACTGCTCCCCTAGGAAGTGAACTAGTAATACCGCAATCCAGACAGACAAGTCAAGACCTGCAATCTGGAGGGGTAAACGTTGCAAGGGAGCTATTATCGGTTTCACTAAACTAATAATCAAGCGTCCAAGACGTGATTCATAAGCATTGGGAAACCAAGACATCAGAGCAAACACGATTAGAATCAGTGAATAGATATCCACTGCATTTTGAACAAAACGAATGAGAAAGATCATTATCTCACTCTCGTGCGTTTCATATCAAAGCCAAATTCACCATTTTGTGATTCATCTGGAATTTTGATGTCTTCAATATTGACGACAACATCAACTGGTGTCAGCAGGTACATAGTAGATGCTACCTTTTTCATGTTACCAGCTAAAACATGGCGCGCCCCATCCAGATAGTCCAAACAACGACGAGCTTGAACTTCTGTCATATATTGGAAATCAATCAAAATACTTTCGTTACCAGCTAATAAATCAACAATATCTGTGGCATCTTCGTATTTACGTGGATAACGAACATCAATTGTCACCTTATCAGTAGAACGTTGACTTTGCATAGCCAACTCTTGTTGACGGGCATGAAGACGAGTGATGTTTTTATCTTTAGATGGCGTGCTACCAGCTTGTTGAGGCAACTCTTGAACAGAAGAGACTGGAGTCACAATCGGCTCTTCAGCTTTAGGCTGATATGCAGTACCAACATCTTCTCCATCTTCTGTAAAATAATCTATAAATTTATCAAATCTATCTTTTAAAGACATATTTCTTTCCTATTTAAAAAATGCTGTACCAATTCTGACAAATGTTGAGCCAAATTCAATCGCTTCCTTGTAGTCACGACTCATACCCATACTCAAGTCCGTCATTGGCATATTGGGAATTTGTTTTTCTCTAATTTCTAGTTGCAAATCCTGCGTAGCTTTAAAAATTTCTTTCAACTCATCACTACTAGCTTCAAAAGGAGCCATGGTCATCAAGCCGACATATTCGATTTTATCTAAGGTGGCCAATTCTGGCAAGAGCTCCAATAGTTCTTCCTTTGAAAAACCATGTTTGCTCTCTTCCCTTGAGATATTTACTTGTAAGAAACACTTAACAACTCGGTCACTTCTTTTTTGAATTTCCTCTGCTAGCTTTAATGAATCCAAAGCATGGAAATAATCAACATACTGAATGACATCTTTGACCTTGCGTCTTTGCAAGGTTCCAATCAAATGCCAGGTAATATTTCTATCTTTTAAAGCTTCATATTTCTCAAGAAATTTATCCACACGATTTTCACCAATATGATGCACACCTAGCGGAAGCAAAGCCTCCGCTGTCGGTACGTCTACATATTTTGTAACAGCAACAACCGAAACAGAATTGACTTCTCTTCCTGACTGCTGACTTGCATCTTTTATTTGTTGAAAAACACGTTCTGTATTTTCTTTCAAATTCATTTACTTAACGATTTTTGAAAAATGGAGGAGTGTCTAATTCATCCTCATCGTGTAAAGATGGTGCTTCGAAACGTTCAACTGGTGATACCACTGAATCAGTTGGTCGAACAATTGTCTCACGACGCAAGTCCCAATCACCAAATGCTGAAGTTTGAGAAGTTTCTGTACGGCGAGGTGCTGGACTTGGAATTTCAGCAGTTTCAGCCATATCAAAGTGACGGTTATGATTGTGTGCATAACTAGGACTTGCTTGTTCATGACGAACTGCTTGTCTTGGTGCATGACCAACAACTTTTTCAACACGATCTTGACGAACACCAGTTGCAACGACTGTAACACGGATTTCATCTTTCATATTTTCATCGATTGATGTTCCGAGCCAGATGTTCACTCCTTGACCAGCTGCTTGATTAACAATTTCTGATGCTTCTTCTGCCTCAATCAAGGTTAAATCAAGACCCCCAGTAACGTTGACGATAACATCCTCAGCACCGTCAATAGTTGTTTCAAGAAGTGGTGAGTAGATTGCCTTACGAGCTGCTTCGACCACACGTTCTTCACCACTACCGATACCGATACCCATTAGGGCGTTCCCTTTATTTGCCATAACTGTTTTCACATCGGCAAAGTCAAGGTTAATCAAACCAGGGTTTGTAATCAAGTCCGTAATCCCTTGAACACCTTGGCGAAGTACGTTATCTGCTTCGCTAAGAGCTTCAAGAAGTGGAGTTTTCTTATCAACAATTTCAAGCAAGTTGTTGTTTGAAATAATCAATAAAGTATCTACATGTTCGCGAAGCTGATTGATTCCTTCTACAGCGTACTGTCCACGTTTGCTTCCTTCAAAACCGAAAGGACGTGTCACAACACCAACTGTAAGAGCACCTAGATCTTTAGCAATGCGGGCAATAACAGGAGCTGCACCAGTACCTGAGCCACCCCCCATACCTGCAGTAATGAAGACCATATCTGCTCCACTAATAGCTTGAGTCAAGGCTTCTTCGCTTTCTTCAGCTGCCTTTTGACCAACTTCAGGTCGACCGCCAGCACCCAAACCACGAGTCAATTTAGGGCCTAACTGAATTACAGTCTCAGCTTTTGTACTACTCAAAGCTTGTACATCTGTGTTTGCTGCGATAAATTCTACGCCTGCAACACCTTCGTCAACCATGCGGTTAATGGCGTTACCACCACCTCCACCAACACCGATTACTTTAATCACTGCACCTTGAGCAGCCGCTGTATCAAATGAAAATGTCATAGTTTATTTTTCCTCTTTTATTCATCAAACATACTTCCGATTAAGCCACGGAAACGATCTGCGATTTTTGGTTTATTTTGAGAAGATACTTTATCTTCTTTCGGAGCAACTACGTTCGTAGAAGCTGATTGCTCTACCTCAGTATTTTGAACTGATTGAATAGGGGTCGGTTGTGCTACCTGCGTAACACGTTGAATCATCCCACCAAAATTAATTGGTTGGTGACGCAAAGTATCTTCACCCTTGACTGCTCGTTGTGCTAACAAATGCACTTCAGTCAATTGACCAGCAAATTCAGACAAGCTAATCACATGAGCAAAGGCAGGATTACGGATTCCAACTTGATTTGGAACGTAAAGTTTGACACCAACGCCAAAGACTTCCTGTGCAAGTTCTACAATACCTGGTAAAATAGCATTTCCACCAATCAGAACAATCCCACCTGGAAGATCCAACAAATGTCTTCTTTCCAACTCTTGTTTGATTTGTTCAAAAATGTGCTTAATGCGGGCTGAAATAATCTCTGCTAGGTAGCTTTCTGTAACTTCTACAGGCTCTACTTCACCAATCACTTCAACTTGGAAGGTTTCATTGCTTGCAAGTGAAGGGTAGGCTTCACCATAGTTCAATTTCAATCCTTCAGCTAGTTTTTGTGAAGTCTTCAAGACTTTAGAGATATCTTTTGTGACATAATCTCCACCTTCTTGAAGAATATTTGTAAACTGGAGTTCTTGGTTACGGATTGTAGCAACAGTTGTTTGACCTGCTCCCATATCAATCACAGTAGCTCCAAATTCACGCTCTCCTTCATTCAAGACTGAACGAACCAAAGCCAATGGTGAAATAATAATATTTTCAACTTGAACACCTGAGCGCTCAACTGTCTTGCGTAAATTGTGAAGAATAGTACGTGGACCTGTGTAAAGCAAACCACGCATTTCAAGACGAACCCCCATCATACCACGTGGGTCACGAATACCTTGGAAACCATCTACGATAAATTCTTCTGGAATAAAAGTAATGACTTCACGATCCGGTGTCATACTCTTTGTCAAGGCTGATTTGACAACATTTTCGACATCTTGATCTGTAATTTCTTTTGTATCAGATGTAACTGGAATCATTCCTTGAGTTGGTTCTACCTGCAAAAGATTTCCAGGCAAACCAACATTCACTGATTTGATTGAAATGCCAGCTTTCTCTTCTGCTTGGGAAATAGCTGACTTGATAGCAGTTGCTGCTGCTTCAATATCAACGATAATCCCATCCTTTACACCTTTACTCTTGGCATTACTTACACCAATTACATTAAGTTCACCATTTCTAAGTTCGGCAACCAATACTTTAATCGAATTAGTTCCGATATCTAAGCCTGTAAAAAAACCATCTCTAGCCATTACATCGCATCCTCTCTCTTCCAAGTTTCAAACTTCTATTCAAAATAGCTAAAATAGGGCATAGCTATTCACAGAATATTATAACACAAAAAATCCAATCGTGCTTAGTTTTTCCTAAATTTACTTACCATTTTTTCACATTCGTTCCTTAGATTTTTTTATTTTCCAAACAAGTTATAAAAAATCAGATTTATGAAAAAAAGAAAGCTTAAAATCAAGCTTTCTTTGCAATCATTTTTTCTGCTTCTTGTGCTAAAAATAGTTCCAAGATTTTCTTAGTCAAAGTTATTGCAGCAGACAAGGCTATAGAAACAATCAAATAATTAGCTACTAAGCCATGGTCTCCAACCAATGGTGGTTTTGTCAAGAATCCGTAATCTCCACCTGTTACTAAATTGACCACAAAAATCAAGGCATTTAGTGCAAAGGTCATGAGAAAAATTCCCTTCACATCCAGCAATCGCGCTTTATACTGTCTCAATAGATAAACTAGAGAATTCCCCAAGAGAGCTAAGTGGCCAAAGATAAAGGATAAAATCGCAATATGTGGGAAAGGATAGGCATCTGGCACTGGATAAACAAAGGCCGCTAGTGTCCCAAATGTCCCCAATAATGCAAAGTATTGTTTATATTTGGACTGACCAGGAAGCAAGAGCACTACAAACATAGCCATACGGCAATGGTAAAAAGGTAGGCTTTCTGACAACGGCATATGATTGACCCAATACCAACCATAAAGGAGTATCAACTGAACAGCCTGCAAGATTTTAAAAAATCGTTGGCAAACCTTCTTTTCACGATAACGATAGGCTGTATAAAAGGTCAAAGCTAAAAGCGTAAATAGGCTAACATACCAAAAAAGGTCAAATTTGGGTGGTTCTGTTGCTTGGGTCGTAAAGAAAATATCCCATAAATTCATCTAGTCTTCCTCATGATTCAAAATTTTCCTGCATTTTATTATACCATGCTATTTGTCAAAAATGGATTTAAAAATACATAAATGTTTGACAAAATCACTTTGCTTCATTTTCTAAACTTTCTACCAACTTGGCTAGATTCATAGAGTTAGAGCCTTTGAGTAGGATTTGGTCATTGACTCCAAGGCTTTCTTTGACCTGCTTGACTAGGTCTTCAAATTGGTCTTGGTCTTCTGTTTTCTTGAAATAGTAAACGTGGCCAATTGGGAACATTTGACTGGCAAGTTGGGCTAATTCAGCAATGTCTTCTCCATAAAAAATAACGGTATTCAGCACATCAGGCGAGAGGCTCAAAATCATCTGATTATGAAGCTGAATAGACTGGTCGCCCAGTTCCTTCATATCCGCCAAAACTGCAATTTTCTTGCCACCTTCATTGGCTGGAATGGCAGAGAATGTCTCCAAAATCAGCTTCATAGCAGTTGGATTGGCATTATATACGTCAGACAGAATATCTGCTCCATTAGCTGCTTTCTTCCACTCGGTACGGTTACGCGTCAATTCAAGATTTTGGAAGGCCTGACGAATTTGCTCCTCTGAAACTCCTTCTTGCAGGGCAACATAGGACGCAATCATGGCATTAGTAGCATTGTACTTACCAGTCACTGGCAAATCAAGGCCTTGCTCCAAGAAATTAGCCTTAAAGGTCAGACTATCCTTACGTTCTACCAAGTCGGTAATTTCCAACTCTGCCCCTTGCCCAAAACGAACTACCTTTTTATCAGTTGGCAAGTAGTCCTCTACAATCGGATCTGCTGGTGCCAAAAGCAAGGAACCAGACGACATGCCATCAACAATTTGCATTTTTCCTTTAGCAATCTCAGAACGGTCTTTGAAAAAGGCCAAATGGGCTTCGCCAACCAAGGTCACGATGGCTGTTTTGGGACGAGCCAATTCAGACAAGAGATGAATATCTCCCAAGTGATCCTGCCCCATCTCCAAGACCAACTTTTCTGTTCCTTCAGGCATGTGGAGAACTGTGTAGGGAAGGCCAATCTCGTTATTGTAGTTGCCTTGTGTTTTGTATGTTTTATAGGTTGTTAATAACAAGTGCGCTAACATATCTTTGGTCGTTGTCTTGCCATTTGAACCTGTAACAGCAAAGACATCAACAGCCGTTTTTTCAAGATAGTAAGATGCTAGAGTTTGAAAAGCAGTAAGCACATCATCTACTAGAATATAGGGATGGTTTGCGATTTCTTTCTCAGACAGGGTTACAGCAGCGCCCTTTTCAAAAGCTGTTTCGATAAAGTCGTGACCGTCACGCGCACCTTTGAGGGGGACAAATAAATCTCCTGTCGCAATCAGACGACTGTCAAACTCAGCCTTCTCTAACTGGGTGTTCTCAAAGATGCTGATATCATTTTTAGCTCCTACAACTTGGGCCACTTCATGGATTGTTAATTTCATTTCTACTCCTTTAAAAAGGGTCGAAGCTCGAGAACTCTAGTCACCTTGCAGTGATGGTTCTGGCTTCTACCCCCTCTTTCATTTTATAGCAAATGCGCTTCGCGCTTGTCAAAACTTTCCTTGGCAAGGTCAACCAATCGCTCGATTAAGTCTGGATAGCTGATTCCCATATTGTCCCAAAGTAGTGGGTACATAGACCACTGGGTGAAACCTGGCATGGTATTGAGCTCGTTGAGGAAAACCTCTCCCTTATCTGTATAGAAGAAATCGCAACGAGATAGACCGAGCCCACCAATGGCACGGAAGGCAGTTTCTGCATTTTGACGCATGACAGATACCACATCATCACTGATTTTGGCTGGGATGTCCATAGTAATCTTGTTGTCAATATACTTGGCATCGTAGTCATAAAAGGCAACATCCTTGACTACTTCCCCTGGAAGCGTGCTTTTGACATCGTAGTTGCCCAAGAGACCAACCTCGATTTCACGGGCATTTACCCCTTGCTCAACCAAGACACGGCTGTCATATTGGAAGGCAAGTTTCAAAGCTTGACGGAGTTCCTCTTGGTTTTCAGATTTAGAAATACCGACACTAGAACCCATGTTTGATGGTTTTGTGAAAACTGGATAAGACAATTTTTCTTCAACTTCGGCAATTTTAGCAGTCACATCATCGCCTTCAACGATGGCCACATAAGGAACTTGGGCAATCCCGACAGATTCTAAGACACGCTTGGTCGTGATTTTATCCATGGCAAGACTTGATGACAAGATGTTGCAACCAACGTAAGGCATTTTCAAAACTTCCAAGAATCCTTGAACAGAGCCATCCTCTCCCATCGGACCATGAAGGACTGGGAAGACCACTGCACCATCTTCGTAGATGGCACTTGGTGCAACTTTCTTATCCCAATCAATGGTTTCATTGGTCATAAGACGATCCTCTTGACCTGGAGTCTGGCTAAATTCTTGCGTTTTAATAAAGTCACCTGACTGGCTGATGAAGAAAGTCTTGACTGTGAAACGGTCGTAGTTGACCGCACGCATCACACTCTCAGCTGAAAGAACAGAGACTTCACGCTCTGCACTACGTCCACCGTATAAAAGAATAATCGTTTGTTTCATATTATTTGTTCCAATTCTAATAGAATACTCGTTCTTTAGTATATCATATTTGCTTCTTTTTTGAAACTTGAACCTGATACTGGTCTTCAATAAATCTAAAAAGAGACCGATAAAACAACTGTCGGTCTCCGTGATTTTTGTCTAAATGAATTGAGTGTATTAATTTGTCTACACTTACAACTCTGTTCGATTTTCAATGGCTCGTAAGAGTGTAACTTCATCCGCATACTCAATGTCCGCTCCCACAGCTAGACCTCGTGCTAGACGTGTAACCTTGATACCAGCTGGCTTGAGCAAGCGTGAAAGATACATGGATGTCGCTTCACCATCTGCTGTAGCATTGGTCGCCACAATCACTTCTGAAACTTCACTATCCATAAGACGAGTCATCAGGCTCTTGAGATTGATATCATCTGGACTGATACCATTCATGGGAGAAATGAGTCCATGCAAGACATGATAGAGTCCATGGTATTCTTGGATATTCTCCATGGCTGCCACATCGCGACTATCTTCGAGAACCAGAATCGTTGTCTGGTCACGAGTCGGATCGGTACAGATAGAGCAAGGATCGTCATCAGTCAGGCGACCGCAGATGGAACAGTAGGTCAGCTCTCTCTTAGCAGAAAGGAGATTTTTAGCAAATTCATTGACATCGTCATCAGACATTCCAATAGTATAGAAGGCCAGACGGGTAGCCGTCTTAATCCCGATACCCGGTAACTTAGAATAACTGTCAATTAGCTTAGCAATAGGTGTTGGATAAAGCATATGTTCCTTTCTAATTCATTGGATGATGTTGGTTATAGAGGTTGATAATGTCGCGCGCAATGGAAGGTCCGACACCATTTGTAAGGTTGGTGTTATGAGGAAAGACAACAGCTACAGCGATTTGAGGATTATCTGATGGTGCATAGGCCACAGCATTGGTATTGTTAGCTTTTTGACCACCCTCAACATAACTTTCGGCAGTACCTGTTTTTCCACTAATGGATACCGCTGCGCCATTTGAAAAGGCACGACCTGTTGTCAGAGCACTCCCTCCGTGAGAAACTTGATAAAAACCTTGTTGGAGGATGGAAACATCAGACTCAGAAATATTAATTTTATTCATTTCCTTGGTATCAATAGATTGAATTAAATCTCCTAAACCACCTTGTTCATTATTTCCATAAATCCCCTCGACAATGTGAGGTGCAATCCGAACACCGTTGTTGGCAATAGTTCCAACGTACTGGGCCAATTGCATTGGGGTGTAGTTATCAAACTGACCAAATGCATTGGTAATGTAATTAGCGAAATTATACTCTTTTGGTATAAAACCAGTTGACTCATCTGGAAGGTCAATGCCTGTTGAGGCTCCAAGACCATATTCAGCAAATGTCGAACGAAGTTTCCCCATAGCGGATTCTAAATTGTTAGTTAAAACAAACATATTGGGTTGATAGGTCTGCCCCATAATGCCCAAAGCCGTTTGAACCATATAGGCATTAGAAGAATACTCCAAGGCTTCCACAGCTGTAATCGGGAATGAACCGTAGGCTTGAGTATACCAAGAATTAATCGGAGCTGAGCCTTGGAAGACAATCGGTTGGTCTGTCAAGGTCTGGTTCCCTGACAAGACTCCATTCTCCCAACCAGAACTGATGGTCGCCGCCTTGACAACCGAACCTGGGACAAAGACATTGGTCACCGTTCCCAAGGAATCAGGCGTCAACTCTCCCGTTTTCAAATCATGTTTGAGCCCTGACATAGACAAAACTGCACCTGTTTTTGGGTTCAAAGCAACTGCATAAACACCTTCAGAATATCTGGCTCCTCCATTTCCTAACTCGGAATTGAAATAACTCTTAAGAAGATTGTCCACGCTATCTTGAAAGGCCAAATCGATGGTCAGTTTAATATTATTCCCTTTGGTACCATCTTCGATATTTTCGACACTTTCCATATTGCCATACTTGTCTAGCTGGATTTCTTTCACAGAACGTTTTCCTTGCAAGGTTTCTTCATATTGTTTTTCTAGATAAGAGGTTCCAACACGGTCATTTAGAGAATAACCCTTTTTGATATAAGCATCTGCTTCTTCAGCTGGAAGACCAGCTTTTTCACTGGATACACTTCCTACTATAGACGCAAGTGAAGTCTCTAGGACCTTTCGATCCCACGAAGTTGAAATACTGATACCAGGTAAATTCTTAGAGGCCGAAGCTATCAAAGCAATCTGAGTATCTGTCAAGGAATCTGTCGCAATGGTTCCTGTCGCAAAATTTTCAACTGCATTAAGTTGGCTAAAGAGGTAAATTTCTTTCTTTTCGTCATCAGAGTAGGTCAATTGACTTGGATCGATACTTTCAACAGTATTATTGTAAAGCTCGGATTCAGATAATTGATTGCCATCAGAATCAAGTCGCTTCTCACGTGGTAAACTTTCCACTGCTTTCTTATAGACATCTTGATCTGCTAGATAATAGTCTGCTAACTGTCGGTCAGTCAATGTTGGAGAAGAAACTTCCACATAAGCCAGCAACTTCTTGGCTGTTTCTTTTAAATCTGCAGCCGTCATTTTGTTGTTTCGAGTAAAGGAAACAACTTGTTTCACAGTATTTTCAACCAAAGGCTTGCCGCTAGCATCATAAATTTCGCCTCGAGCTGAACTAGTGGTCACCTTTGTTTTACTAGCAGATGCTAATTTTGTCTCATAAAAATCCTTATTCAACACCTGCATGTACAGCAGGCGACCAATGATGGCCATAAAGAGCAGAATGACAATTGAAAACAATAAATTAAGCCGAATCGGAATCGAATGGCTATCAAATTTTCTCATACAAATCAGTCTCATTTCTATTTAAAATCTTACTCTTCATTGTACCATAATTTGAGAAGAAAATTATGGAAAAGAAGGGAGCTTTTTCCTTTTTACCAGAAAAAAGATTTTATTTATCTCTAGATTATATGATATAATAAATGTAAACGTTCGATGACCCAGTCTTTTTCCAATACGACTCATTTAAAGGAGCCTTCCCTATGGACAAACCAGATATAGCAACCCTCATTGATTCACATTTCGAAGAAATGACAGATTTAGAGCACGAAATCGCTCGCTATTTTTTGCAAGCTGAAACCATCCAAGATGACCTTTCCTCCCAGCAGGTCACTCAAAAATTACATATCTCCCAAGCTGCTTTGACCCGTTTTGCTAAAAAGTGTGGCTTTACAGGCTATCGAGAATTTATTTTCCAATACCAACACCAAGCAAATGAACAGGACACTCATTCTTACAAACATAGTCCTTTAACAAACCGAGTTCTTAGAAGCTATAGTCACATGCGAGAGCAGACACAGGACTTGATTGACGAAGAACAACTTGAACGAATCGCCCAGTTAATCGAAGATGCTGATCGTGTCTACTTCTTTGGAACAGGTAGTTCTGGCCTTGTCGCTCGTGAAATGAAATTGCGTTTCATGCGTCTAGGTGTGGTCTGCGAGGCCTTGACCGACCAAGACGGTTTTGCTTGGACAACCAGCATTATGGATGAGAATTGTCTCGTACTTGGTTTCTCCCTTTCTGGCACAACTCCTTCTATTTTAGATAGTCTATTAGATGCTAAGGAGATGGGAGCAAAGACTGTACTCTTTACAAGTGTTCCCAATAAAGATAGTCAGGCCTATACAGAGACTGTTCTTGTTGCTAGCCACAGCCAGTCATCCTACATCCAACGAATATCCGCTCAACTTCCAATGCTCTTCTTTATCGATTTGATTTATGCCTACTTTTTAGAATTCAATCGTGAAAGCAAGGAAAAGATTTTTAATAGCTATTGGGAAAATAAAAAACTCAACGGCTATCGTAGACAAAAACGCGTCAGAAAATCCTAGTTTGGTTCAACCAAACTAGGATTTTTATTCATCACCAAACATCCCTCTTCTAGATTATGAATTAGTCGTATCTTGACTTAGTCTTAAATAATTTCATATAATCACTTTTTGAAGGGAGTAAATAAGCAAGTCTGACAGTATCCTCAACAATTGTATATAATACGATGTAATCCTTACTCAAGGTCAATCCTCGCGTTTTATAGTGAGGATCTAATTTCTTACCAAATTTTTCATCGGCATCAAATCCAGCTTGGGGGAAAATTTCTAGCCGATTAATATCCTTTCTAATATTGGCTACTTTTCGTCTCGCAGCCTCTACAGAACCGATTTCCTCCGCTATATACTGATATATTTTATCCAGACTATCAATAACTCTAGGAGAATACAAAATCCGATATTTTTTATAATCCATAGCGTGTCACGACATCCTCATCTGTCAAGTAATTTCCAGCCTCAATCTTGGCATAACTTTCTTGAACTTCTGCTTGTAATTGTCTAAACAAATACTCCTTCTCCAATTCCTCTTCACTCAGTAAATCTACTTCATTTGTTACGGCAACATTCTTTAAAAATAATCTAAGTGCCGATGAAAGAGAGAGATTTTTTTCTTTTAACACTTCCATGGCATCATTTACTAATTCTCTATTAGCTTGGAAGGTCACAATTTTACTTGAATTCGCTATAGCCATTTTATATAACTCCTTTATATATTTTACTTATTATCTCACAATTATAAAGAAAGTCAAGGGAATTTGATTTGAAAGATGCTGGAAAAAATTTTTGTGTCACATATCTAATATACAAACTAACTTCTAAAGAAAGCCAAATGATATTCTCCATTCAATTTAACTGCTACTTTCTCATGGATAGACTGATTTTTTAAAGAACAAATTTCTCCATATTTCCAACTTTCATGCTCCCCTGATAATCTAGTGACAGACTTCACTTGATTATCTAAGTTAGCAACTGTAGCACTAAGCTCTTCTTTTGGAATAATTTCTTCGGTAATTGTAAATGATTGTTCCCCTATCTTCAACTCTCTGGCTTCTTGCTCATTGATAGCCAATCCTCCTACTAAGTGAACATAAAATAAGTCAGAAACTTTTAGGAGTTCTTCTTTAGAAATATTATCAAGTAGTCTACATTTATAGAAAGTACTATCAATTTTTATGGCAAATTCTCTACTCTTGGTCTGATATAAGTCACCAATCTCCAACAAATCATTCTTTATTTCATTATTGGAATCATCGTAAGATATTTCATAAGTATCATCATGATTGCTTACTTTACTTTCAATATCTTCATATGAAATTAATTGATTAGTTACACCATAATGCTCTCCTTTATAATCAAATCGATTATAACTTGAGTCGAGAAATTTAACATCATACTTCTCATATGTGCATCCAGTCAATCCAAGTAAACTTAAGAAAAAAATGACGGAAAGATAGATCTTTTTGAATTTCATAGTTCTCCTCCTAATTTTCTATAGTTAAATTATCAAAAATCAATAACGCCTCTCTCCAATATGTCTTTACAGACTTATTTTGGATATGAAGTAAAGTCAAAACAATTCCCAAACTTCCATCCAAAAATTTAACACTCCCTTTATTTCCATCAGAATATATAATTAAACACCTTTTCTGCTCACAACTACTAAATTAGCAACAAACAATAATACAACATAAAAAGTTAAAACTAATAAATTGGTTGTGCTTCTAAAATTATTTTCTAAAATTATATTAACTGGTAAAATTACTGGAATCCAAAAAATATTAAGAAAAACTTTATTTGTTGCAAATAATATAAATAAACTTTCTACAACGGCTAAAAGTAAATTTCCACCTTTCGCAATAAACAATGTCAATAGCATGTGGAAATGATTTAGCAATATTAGTAATAACCAACTAACTATTCCTACGTAAAAATAATATGAAAAGTGTTCTAACTCTATACCTACAACTATCCATAAAGGAATAGTGAGTAAAGATAGTAGTAAATCTAACACAAAAAGTTTCGCTCCCCATATACTGGATATATTTCTCCCACTCTTAATATTCTGATAATTATTAGCATTGATTTCTTGTTCAGATACTAATAAAGTGATTATCGTAGTTATCATACAATAGCCTAACATGGGTAAAAAGATAATATTTTCCAATACAATTGTGTTATTTACAGATAATATGTAAATTGGAATTGTCAATAGTTGTATAGTAGACAAAATCAAAATAATGTATAGTTGATACGAACCTTTAAATTTAATCATTTCACTTTTTAGCAATTGGATCATTACTTAACCTCCAATTTAACATTAACAAAGAAACAATAAATAGAATCAATGATAGAAATACGGTAAATACTACCATTTTAACGTCTGTTACATGATTTGTTAAATCTAAATCTCCTGACGGTTTTATATACATAAGACTATAAGCAATTTTATAATGATATGTAAAAGGAAAGAAGAACCAAAAGCTACTTTGAGCGATAAAAGGTGCAACCAAAAAACAAATCAAGGAGTTAATAGATACTAAGATATAGGGGTTGATCCGTTTCGAAAATAGATACAAGAGTGGCAATACCCATATGGATGTTATCGAAATAAGTACTAAACAAATTAAGTCACCAATTATATTCAATGATATTAAGTCGCCATACAAAAAATTACTTGTAAATAATAATATAGCTAAAAACCATACGTTCGAAATGAGTAAATCTTTTAATTTTAAAAGTATCTTTACGATATATATTTTTATGCTATCATTTCGAAAGTATATATTCTGGAAGTTTCCTGCAGCTTCTTCTGCTTTATAATCATATAAAAATAACAATCCAATAAGCGTGTACAAAAAGACGGCTTCCCACCAATATATTGAAAAACTTTCTAGAATACTCGGTCCAACAAGTAATACAGCTATTAAAATCGACAAGCCAGGAGCTATTATCAAGAATTTTTTGGATGTATTTTTTCGCTGTTTTAACCATTCTGATTTAAATATTTTTATCATATTGCGTCACCTCCATGAACAATTCTAAAAAATAAAGATTCTAAATCATCACTTTGAACATTCGAACCGTCGTAAACAATTTGACCATCATGTAAAATAACAATTTTATCTGCCACTTTACTAACTTCATACAGTTGATGGCTAGATAAAAGAATTGTCATTCCTGATTTCTTTAAAGAAATCATTAAATTCAATAATTCCTTTATACCATCTGGATCCAATCCATTGGTAGGTTCATCTAAAATGAGCAAATCTGGACTAGTAATTATTGCCATACCTAATCCCAAACGTTGTTTCATACCTAAAGAAAAGCTCCCTGCTTTTTTCTTTCCCGTATTAGATAGCCCAATCAAGTTTAATACTTCATTAATTCGTTCGTCAGAAATGTCATATAACAATGCTCTTGTTTTTAAATTATCAAAAGCAGATAAGTTCATATAGATAGCAGGAGTTTCAATAAGCGCTCCAATCTCATATTTGCCCGCATTTTTTCCTCCATTAAAAACAATCGCACCACTGTCAGCGTTTTCAAGACCAAAAATAATCTTCATAATTGTTGATTTTCCTGCACCATTGATACCTAATAATCCACAAATACTTCCCTCTTTTATTTCAAAAGAAATATTTTTCAGCACTTCTCTATCCTTATATGATTTTCTAAGTTTTTGAACTTGTATATTCATAACTATAATTCCTCCTTGTTTTATACTTGTATGTTACACTTTATTTTTCAAAATTTGTTCAGACTTTTCAATTTTAAAAAATAAAAAAATAGATATTCCTCAATTTAGAAGATTATCTATTTTTATATACATAACTATTATGTGGAAGGTATCTAATATATCCCTATAGAATTATTTTTTAATAAGCAACGTCACTTGAGCACCACCTCTATCTGGATTTGATAAAAACAATTCTCCAAAATGTCTAGTTGCAACTTGTTTAGCAAATGCTAACCCTAAACCATAGTGCTTATTATTCCTACCTTTATTCTCAGTATAAAACAACTTATCTGCATTTAATAAGGACTGTTCAGTAAAAGGGAGACCATTGTTCCACACTCCAAAATTAATATACTCTGTTTCCTCAATGATAGTAAGAGTAACTTTTTTTTCTCCAGAACTATATCTTGCTGCATTTGCTAAAATATTAATTAATGCCCTATTTAAATTAAAACGATTTCCCTTAAAAAACATTAACTTTGTAGTATTAATAATTTTGAAATCAACCTTTGCATTATTCATTACAGATTTCGCCTCTACTGACAGATCACTTAAAAAATCAGGTAAATATATCTGTTCCCCATAATCTTTATCTTCAATTAGTAATCTTGAATAATCAATCATTGAACTAAAGTATCTTTCAAAAATCACTATACTGTTATTCATTGACTGAGTATATTCCTTCTGTTGATCAGTCAGGTTAGTTAACTCAAGCAACTCTAAATTTCCCTTTAGTACTGTTAAAGGAGTTTTTACATCATGAGCTAATGCACCAACTTGAAAAGATAAATCTTCCTTCTCCCTTCTCTCTGATTTGAGTAAATTAGTTAACTCGTCGTCCTTTTGATATAATACAGAGAGAATTTCATCGAACTCTTGTATTTGAGCGGGAATGTTTTTTTCTTTAAATGTTAACTGCCCCATGTTTAAAGCTTTTTTTTGTATAAGTAGAAAATTTTTTGAAAATTCTTTTATTAATCTTGTAAGTGACCAAATGAGTAAAATCGTTTCGAAAACGAAGAAAAATAAATAAGAAAATAGATTAAATGAAATGTGACGCAAATTCGGATTAACAAACTCAGGTATCATGGGTTGCCTGACAGTAAGTACAATCTCTGAATTAGCATAATACCCATAATACACCTCACTATTACTTACAGATTCATTTTTAGCAAAAACTTCTCGATAGGCAGGTAAATCCTTTTTTTGATAATTACCCTCTTCAATTGTACCTGTCTTGCGATTAAATACAACATAGTCAAATATAGAGTTATTCATTGCTTGAACTACATCACTTAAATTGCTGGTATCTCTCACTGAAATTTCAATTTTAGAGTCGTATACATTTAATTGTCTTGTAAAAACAAGTAAATAAGTAAATATAAAAAATAAAAGTATACCCAGTAACGTACCTGTTACTAGTTCTAAAACAGTCCTTATTATACGTCCTCTAATTGTACTATTCTTCTTAATCATGCCACTTGTATCCCATACCTCTAACTGTTTTTATAGGATTAATTCCATAGGATGAGAATTTTAATCTTATTTGATAGATATACTCAGATATTGAACGAAAGAGGGTTTCAGCATCATCATCATAAACGTTTTCATATATATCTTGTACAGTAAAAATCTTTCTTGGATTGCTAGATAATAGCTCTATGATATCATATTCCCTACTTGTAAAGGCAAGACTATCTCCATTAATACAAACAATTTTTTCTTGTAAATAAATCGTTATTGGAGATAATTCTCGAACAATTTGATTACTTAATTCACCTTGTTTGTATCGTTCTTCTCGTTTGAGATTTGCAGCAACTTTGGCAGTTAATTGATTGATGCTGAAAGGTTTTGTAATATAGTCATCTCCTCCTAAATTCAATCCTGATACTATATCATCCTCGGTATCTTTTGCACTAACAAAAATAATAGGGGAGCTTACTTTATTTCTAATCTGCTTACAAATTTGCATACCATCTATATTAGGCATCATTACATCTAATAAAATCAAATCAAATCCTTTGAAATTATTAGTATTGATTGGTACGGTGACTTCTTGATACGTCGTTACCTGATAGTTTTTCATCTCTAAAATAGTTCGCATCAGTTTCAAAATTTCAAAATCGTCATCTACAACTAATATCTTATACATTCTATCACCTCAAAAAATTTTAGAGAACTATCTGAAAAGCTCCGTATTCTTGACAAAGAATAGTTTCAATGCATCAATTTGTAATGTTTCTTATTTATTAAATTAAATTTTTAGAAACTAGTACAAATCTATTTTACACTATCTTGAACAAAATTCGTAATATTTAATAATCTAATTTGAGTGCCATCAATGTCATTTCTAATCCAGCAAGAATATCCGTAACTTTCCCATCTATATGTGAATAATCCTTCTCCTTAAGTTCTCCAAGGTAATGTTCCAATGATTCTTGATTATTTACCATCACCTACTGAAGCAACAATTATTGAACCTTGACATTTGAGATTATATCAGAGAAAATTCAGATTTTATTCAGAGAAAAAATCATCTTTACACTACTAGTGAAATTCAAATTTAAGAAAGAATCAATTTCTAAAATTTTTCATGTCCTAAAAAGCGGAATAAATTTTGAACTTGTTAAGACTATTTTCTATTCTTTCTTCCACTTATATCCTGTCCAGCATGCTAAAGCAAGTAAAACTAAATTAAAGATGATAAAGAAAGTCGTAAAACTAAATAATCCATTTTGAGCTAAATCTGCCGTGTAAGGTTAAGTCTCTGTAAAGAGAAGATAAATTCAATAGCCCTCAACGAAAATAAGAAAACTGACAAAACCAATAAGGAAAAGTCCACTTGCAATAAGAAAGAGTCTCCATAAAAGAATGAGAATTCCTCCTACTGCTAAAAAATTACTGGGATAAGGAGTAAATCATTCATGACTTTCTCCTTTCTAGTCAATCAATTGACGATAATGGATGGCAAGAGAGGAATCAAACTCTTCTAATTTTTGAACTAAGTCCAAATACTCCTCTTTGTCATGTTCTTCAAAGTCCTCGCCTCTATGATTTTGAAGAGCGATTTCCAATTGACTAGTGAGTTCTCGTTTAGAAAAGCTGTAATCGCATGTCACTTCCTCATAATGTTCCTTTAACTCCTTGTAGGCTTGGTATTCTTCAGGTGTTTGAAATCCCTGTACCAAAGCCTCTTCTAATTGATAATTAGACCTTCTTTCTATAAAAACTAGGTCAAGCATACCAGATAAAGCTTGGAGCTTTTATCATAAGAAAAAGACTCCGAAGAGTCTTCGCATTACTTATGCAATTCTTTATTACTCAATATATGAAAAATCCCCCACAGAAGAATATTTACAATGATAAACAGCAATATTTCCACTAAATTAAAGTCTATCAAATTCCGTGACCGCATTGCCACCATAGCTTGGGAGTAGGGATAGATTAAAGATAATTTATCTGATACAAAAATCATCATAAATCCTACGAAAGTACCAATAGCACCAATTCCCACAGATTTACTGAAAACACGAGTTTTAGCTGTCACAAAAAACTGTACTGCCATCATACTAATTGTTCCAAAAATCCCCAATAAATCCCACTTGAGGTAGGTGAATAAATTAGAAATTTCTAAATGAGCTAGGTGAGCACTGACATAAAAAATACCAAACAAGAACAACTGTAAAACAGCAATAAACAAGATAATTACTATTTCTTTTGCCAACAATAATTTCCCAAGACTGACATTATTAGCTCTGAGAAATTCAATATTTTTTCTATCAAACTCTTTTCCTAACATCATGGCTACATAAAGGCTGACCAAAATCGGAAAGAAAAGCTGGCTATAATAGAAGGTCAATTGTCCCCATAAAACAGGCACTTTTTCACTTTCTTCAACCATAGAATAAGCTGCACCAAAGTAAATCCCAAGACCAATCAGGCTACAAAAAGCTAAGAAGCAAATACCAATCATCAACATGGAAAATTTTTTAGTTTTCCGCCATTCTACTGATAGATAAGACATCATAGCTTACCTCCTTTCTTTTCAACCAGATAGAGAGATAAGAAGAGATAGATTAGGGCTATTGGCAAATATGTAAATAGTTTAAATCCTAGGTTTGTCGCAAAAACATAACTCACTTGACTGGCGACTTGCTGGTAATCCACCAGAGACAGATATCCTATACCACCAAAAGGGAAAATCAGCTGTAGAAAAGCTGGTGCATGACCAAATCCAACTCCAAGAAATCCTCCGAAAACCCCTAATGCCAGCATCAATGCCTGCTTCTTCACTAAAAACTGCAAAGTCAAAAACAGACAGGTTAAGACAAAAGAGGCTAGCAAGAAAATGACGATTTGCCAGAGGATTAGGCTAACAGGCATTTCTAAACCTGATAAGATTGCAATCAACTGGGCTACTACTCCCTCCAAAAAAGCGAGAAAGGTCAAAATGAACATAGTCAGGCCAAGCTTACTCAGAAAGATATGCCGTACATTTTCACCATTTGCCAAAAGCAGTTTGAAAGTGTTGCCCTCCTTCTCGTTCTTGACAATCCGCGATACAAAGAGAGAAATCACAATAGGGAGAATCAAGCCATTTACTTCTTTTATCATATAGAAAATTAGGCTAATCTGGTGCATGTCTGGATTACTTAGGTAGCGTGTAGCGGCTGCAATTGCCCAAGCAAATCCGACTCCCATAACTAGTATGCTAATGAGGAAGGATTTGGTTCGTTTTGCCTTGAGCAATTCAATAGACAAATTATTCAACATAAGACTCACTCCTTGGTTAAGTTGAGGAAGATAGATTCCAAGGTTTCTTGTTCTTGCTTCACTTCATAAATTGGAACTTTCTCGACTATTAAATCTCGTAACAAACTAGAAATCTGCTGATCGGCAAGGTTAGTCAGCTTGAGTTTATCCTCTTGTATCTCCAACATCTTGCACGGATAACCAAATAACACTTGGCTAATGACTTCACGTCGACCTCTAAAATCCCCACGCACTTCCAGCCATTTATTGGACTGAATTTTACGAATTTCTCCCTCGTAAACCAGTTGACCATGATTGATAATCCCCACACGGTCAGCTATATGCTCTACTTCAGAAAGGATATGGGTAGAGATGAAGACAGTAATGTCCTGTTCTTTTGCCAACTTGATAATCAGTTCCCGAATTTCATGAATCCCTGCTGGGTCTAGCCCGTTTGTTGGCTCATCCAGTATCAACAAACGCGGTTTCTTGACTAAGGCAAAGGCTAAAGCCAAACGCTGTTTCATACCCAGTGAATAATCTTTAACCAATTTTTTCTTGTTTTTAGGTTGATCTAACCCAACAATTTTCAATGTTTCCTGAATATTTTTCTGATCAAATCCAAGGATTTTTTGGAAGACCAAGAGATTTTCATAGCCTGTCAAATTAGGATAATAAGACGGTTCTTCAATCATAGAGCCAATTTGATTAAGATACTGCTTGTCCGTACCTATAGATTGACCGAACACTTCAATCTCCCCAGCTGTACGAGAAATCAAAGACAAAATCATCTTCATTGTGGTTGTTTTACCAGCTCCATTTGGACCTAGAAAACCATAAATCTCACCTTGTTGAACTGATAAGGAACTAAGGTTAACTACCTGAGTGTCCTTAAATGCCTTTTGTAAGTTTTTTATCTGTAAAACATTACTAATCATTATGAACTTCCTCCTTTAAACCAAATAATTTTCTATAATTTTGATTTCTATAAATCAAATTATCATGAGTATCTTTGATAACATCTCTATTACTCTTATCAACAAAAATGATAGAATCAACATAATTCACAATATCTAATTGGTGACTCACTATTACCATTGTTTTGTCTGAATAAAATGAATTATTCCACTACCAGCACCAAGAACGTTATCAAGTTCTTCAAGAGTTCATTCTTGAAGAAAATTCATTACTTCAATCTCATCGAGATTCATTTGTTGTTTAGCCATTTGGAAATACCTCACTGATTAAAATTTATTTGAGAAGTATCTCTATCTAGGTTATGTCTTTATTATAGACATGCTAGATTAATTTTAAACTAAGCTAACCTTAATTTTACATTAAGATTAAAGTATCTTGCTTTTTTCATTCTTTTAAATGGTATAATATAGATAAGCGAGGTAAGATTATGAATTTCGAACAACAACTCCTGAATAAGCACATCCTTATCATTGATGACGATAAAATTTTAAACTCTTCCATAAGAGATATTCTCACTGCCTACGGATTTTCCAATCTAACATCAGCCTATGATATAGAATCTAGTTTGGACATGATTGAAACAGAACAGTTCGATCTTTTCCTTTTGGACATTATGCTCCCCGATGGTGATGGCTACACATTAGCAAAACATATCCGAAAAAAAGGCGATACTCCTATCCTCTTTCTGACTGCCAAAAATAATCCTGAAGATGAGGTAGCTGGTTTCAATGCTGGTGGTGATGATTATGTCGTAAAACCCTTCATTCCAAAAAATCTTATCTATCGTATTATGGCTCTGCTCAGGAGAAGCTATAAATCAGAACAGGAAGCAATACAAATTGGACAGACTTTGGTGAGTTTTCGGAATGCAACAGTACAAAAAAATGGAGCAGAAATTTCTATTACACCAATTGAAATTAAGATTTTGAAAAAACTTTATGATAATAAAAATTACATCGTTTCAACTGAATCTCTCTGTGATACGATTTGGGGAGTGGATAGCTTTGGTTATGAAAACTCTTTGACTGTACATATTCGGAAAATTCGAGAAAAAATAGAAGAAAATCCTTCAAAACCTCAATATTTAAAGACAGCTAAAGGGCTGGGATATAAATTGTTATCATGATTATGAACCAAACCAAAATTTTAAGGTATTCACTAAAGAAATTTATCTTTTTTTCCATCATTATCTTTATTACCAATATCATTCTAATTGCCAGCTTTGTTTTCTACATTAGGGAAAAGCAAACTGCTACTGAGACTGTGAAAATAATTTCTGAACACATTACCATCACAAAAAATAACGTCCACATACCTAAAAATGATATCTCTAGTCTAAGAGAACAAAAGTTATGGCTCATGGTATTGGATAAGCAGACTGGAAAACAAGTGTACGAACAGTATAAACCTACAGAAATTCCTTCACAATTTGACTATGGGGACATTTTACAGTTTTCTCGCTATTATCTTTCAGATTATCCTGTTTTTAGTCAGATAAAAGATGGCTACATCATTGTTGTTGGTTTTCCAAAAGATAAAATTGCTCGTTATAGTTATAATTACTTAGATATAGATAGTATTCGCCTGATTCCACTAGTAGCATTTGGAGTATTGCTTTTCAACTGTCTTTATTTCGCTTTTCTTTACTACTATGGTGTGACGCATATCAATCGTAAAATTGCGCCTCTTGTAACTGCTATTCAGAATCTCCCAGATGGTTTGAAAAATCCAATAAATTCTATATCAGAACTAGAATATCTTACAACTGCAATTAATCAAACCGATACTCTACTCAAAGAGAATGAAGTCTTTAAAGAGCAATGGATTTCAGGAATTGCACACGATATCAAAACACCTCTTTCTGTCATCATTTCTAACGCTTCCTTGTTAAATGATTCTGAACTAGATACACAGTCTAAAAAACATATTCGCCCAATATTGACAGAATCCTATTACATCCAAAATATTTTAAATGACTTAAATATAGTAGCTCGCCTTTCATCCGGTCATCTTCAATTAAATCAGACTGAAACAAAAATTATCCCCTTCTTCAAAGACATTCTCATCCATATTTTAAATCAAGAAATCTGGAATGATTTTGAATTTGAATTTGATTACGATTATTCACTTGTTAATCAATCTATCATGATTGAGCAGTTTTTAATCACAAGAGTTATCCATAATATCATCTACAACTCTGTTTTGCATAACGAAAAAGGTTGCACAATAAGAATCCACTTATTCAAAAAAGATACAAATGTAATTGTCGAAATCAAAGATAATGGACAGGGAGCTTCACCAAAAAAAATTGCTGAACTTAATGAATTATCTTTTAAAAACATTGATATTTCTAAAATTAGAACGACTGGAATTGGGCTAAAAATTTCAAAACAAATTGTTGATTTGCATCAGGGCTCTATTTCGTTTGCTAGTATCCAAAATGAATTCTTTGAAAGTATCATTTCACTTCCAATTTTCAACATTACCAATTAGATAAAAAAATGGAGAAGAACCATTAGAGTTTTCTCCATTTTATTATGCGACTATTAGTCCGTCTCGCTCCGCTAGGTGCGAGACAAAAAACCACCCGCTATGCGGGTGCGCGTCGAAGGTTATACCCAAAAAACTCCAAACGCGATACAATAAAGGTGTTCAAGCCAATTGTAAAGCGAAAGGAGAAAAATATGGCACAAAAGGCTCATAGTTTATCGCACACAAAGTGGCACTGTAAGAATCACATTGTGTTCACCCCTAAGTATAGACGAAAAGTTATATATAATCAATATCGAAGTAGTTTAGGCGAAATATTTCATCTCTTGTGTAGTTATAAAGGAGTTGAAATTATCGAGGGTCACTTAATGCCAGACCATGTACACATGTTAGTAAGTATTCCACCAAGGATAAGTGTTTCGAGTTTCATGGGTTATTTAAAAGGAAAAAGTGCACTCATGATGTTTGACAAACACGCCAATCTCAAGTACAAGTTTGGGAATCGACATTTCTGGGCGGAAGGTTATTATGTAAGTACAGTAGGGCTTAATGAAGCCACAATTAAGAAATATATACAAGAACAGGAAAAGCATGATATAGCACTAGATAAATTGAGTGTAAAAGAATATGAGGATCCCTTTAGGGATAGTGGTAAGTAATACTAAAGCCTCTTTGAGAGGCAAGTGACGAGTCAAGAGCAATAAGGCTTGAACAAAGTGAAAGCCAGCGTCTTTAGGCGCTGGCTGGTAATTTGGGCTTATAGCCCTGGGACAAACCACCCGTTTGACGGGTGGTCATGATTCATCTTATCTTCCACTTATACCCTGCCCAACCTGCCAAGACAAGCAAAGCAAGGTTAAAGATGATAAAGAAAGTCGTAAAACCAAATAATCCATTCTGTGCTAAATCTTCCGTGTAAAGTTCAGTCTCTGTAAAGAGAAGATAGAATCCATATACCTCAGTAAAGAGAGTAGCACAGGCTAGTCCAATTAAAAACAATCCACTAGCCAGAACTATGAGAATCTAGAGAATCAAGGCAATCATGCCCACGACTATGAGAATAAGAGGAAGAATCAGAAAATCTGTCATAAGGCTCCTCCTAGTCTACCATGCGACGATAAAAGTCTGCGTCCTAGCAGATGTCTCAAAAACCATCTTACTGACAATCCAGACGCTTATTCGACTGAAATAGCTTCTGAATTTGACTGTCATCCAACTACTATCCACTATGCTCTCAAAGCTATGGGATACACTCGAAAAAAAGAACCACACCTACTATGAACAAGATCCAGAAAAAGTAGCTTTATTTCTTAAAAATTTTAATAGTTTAAATCACCTAGTACCTGTTTATATTGATGAAACAGGATTCGATACTTATTTTTATCGAGAATATAGTCACTCATTAAAAGGTCAGATAATAAGAGGTAAAGTATCTGGAAGAAGATATCAGAGGATTTCTTTGGTTTCAGGGCTAACAAATAGTGAGTTAATCGCTCCAATGACTTACGAAGAAACAATGACGAGCGACTTTTTTGAAGCTTGGTTTCAGAAGTTTCTCTTACCAATATTAAATATACCATCAGTTATTATTATGGATAATGCAAGATTCCATAGAATGGGTAAGCTAGAACTCTTGTGTGAAGAGTTTGGGCATAAACTTTTACCTCTTCCTCCCTACTCACCTGAGTACAATCCTGATTGAGAAAACATGGACTCATATCAAAAAGCACCTCAAAAAAGTATTACCAAGTTGCAATACTTTTTTTGAGGCTCTTTTGTCTTGTTCTTGTTTCAATTTACTATACAACACAGATGAACTATATGCCCGTCGTACCTAGAAAATCCTAGTTTGGCTGGGCCAAACTAGGATTGTTTTGTCTTGAAATGATAGTAAGCACCCAACATTCCTGCTGTATTTTGGTGATGGGCAAATTCTAACCGTGTTTTTTCTGCTAAGCTTGGCACCAAGGCATCTTTTAAGGCTGTGCGAATTTTTGGTTTGAGGATAGCCTCTTGCCCCATAATACCGCCACCGAGAATGACTACTTCTGGATTGGCCACATAACAAATATTTGCCAGACCTTTTCCTAGATAGTCTACCATGCGGTCAATACCAGCCATGCAAATTTTGTTGCCTTCAGTGGCTTCCTTAAAGATACGTCTGCCATTCCACTGATCAGCTGGATCTCCATGACCTGCTGCTACATACTCCACCAAGGCTGTCGTAGAGGCCAAGTCTTGGAAATCTCCATCCTGCATATGCATATAACCGACTTCGCAGGCTGAATTGCTAAAACCATGGAAGACTTTCCCATCCATAATCAAGCAACCACCGATACCGGTTCCAATGGTCAAGCAAAGTGTCACACTCGCTCCCTTGCCTGAACCAGATACCGCTTCAGCAAGACCTGCACAGTTGACATCATTTTCAATTTCACAAGGAATAGTAAAGCTAGTCTCGATTTCCTTCTTGAACTGGGTTCCTGCATAGTTGGGAATCTGAGGTCCAGCATAGAAAATCTCACCCTTATCTGGATCCACCATTCCTGCAGAAGAAATGGCAACACCTGCTACTGGGCCTTTTTCTAAATAGCTGGCTACGATATCTTTGGTTTTTTGTAAGATATGAGGTCCACCCTTATGCGCCTCTGTTGGCATTTCATGCGATTCAACAAGTTGGCCTTCTTGGTCGATCAAACCATATTTGATATTTGTTCCACCGATATCAATTGCAACGTAGTGTGTCATAAATACCTCCTTATGGATTAGAGGAAGCGCTCCTTGGTTTCACGAATCAAGGCTGCAGCTGCTTCTACAACTGGACGATCTTCTTCAGTCACTGGTGTCAATGGTGAACGAACAGAACCAATATTCAAGCCTTCATTGATCTTCAAGACTTCCTTAATCACACCATACATATTTCCATGTGCAGCAGTCAATTTGCCAATGATTGCATTGATAGCGTATTGCAATTCACGCGCTGTTTCCAAGTCTTTGTCAGCAATCAACTGATTGAGTTTCAAGAAGAGTTCTGGCATAGCACCATAAGTACCACCGATACCAGCTTTAGCTCCCATGAGGCGGCCACCTAGGAACTGCTCATCTGGACCATTAAAGACGATGTGGTCTTCCCCACCAAGGCTCACAAAGGTTTGGATATCTTGAACTGGCATAGAGGAGTTCTTAACACCGATAACACGTGGATTTTTCAACATTTCTGTGTAAAGGCTTGGAGTCAAAGCAACCCCTGCCAATTGAGGAATGTTATAAATCACGTAATCTGTATTTGGAGCTGCAGAACTGATATCGTTCCAATATTTAGCAACTGAGTATTCTGGCAAGCGGAAGTAAATTGGTGGAATCGTTGCAATGGCATCTACACCCAAGCTTTCTGCGTGGCGAGCAAGTTCCATACTATCTTTGGTATTGTTGCAAGCAACGTGAGCAATGATGGTCAATTTACCTTTGGCAACTGCCATGACTTCTTCCAAGATTAACTTGCGATCTTCAACGCTTTGGTAGATACATTCACCAGAAGAACCATTGACATAAAGACCTTGAACACCTTTATCAATGAAGTATTGAACCAAGGCACGCGTACGCTCTGGACTTACTTCTCCTTGATCATCATAACATGCGTAGAAGGCTGGAATGACACCTTCGTATTTTTTTAAATCTGACATAGATTTTCTCCTAAGATTTCTTTTTTTCTGCTAAAAGCAGGTTTTATTCTTTACGTTTTTAGTATACACCTTATGAAAAACGCTTTCAATATCTTGTGTACACTTAGATTTTAGTTTCGATATGAATTTTGAAATGTTTATGGCTTGAAAGTAGTTTCATAGACAAGCCATCCTATTGGTATTTTGCGAAAATTTTCTCCATCAATCCAGTCTGGAGAAAGACCAAGAGTCCAAATCCAAAAAGCAGGAAGGCTGAGCCACCTAAAAGTAAACTGAAGGCGGACAGATAAAGAACCATCACAATAAGAAAGAGAATAGCTAACATGAGGAAGAACCAAGGAAAGTTAAAACTTGCCAAGATAAGTCCTTTTTGCAGCACTTCTTTCCAAGTTAAATCATAGCGCGCAGCTATGGGATAGCTAGCCAACATCACGATAGTGAGGAAGATAAGAACGCCTAGACAAATAGCTTTCACCATTTGGAAAGGCATAGCTGTCTGACCCCAAAAGAGATAAAGATCTAGAATGCTTAATGAAACAATGCCCAACTCAAGCAGACCTAACTGAAGACCTAGCTTCAGATTTTGCTTGAAAGCTCTTAAATAGATTCTAAAGACAGGCACACGTCTGCTCTTCTTAATCTCAAACATAGTCTCGTAGAGGCTAATTTTAGCCACTCCAATCGTCACAATGGGCAAACAAGAGACGACAAAAAGAAGATTGGCTGTCACGATATCCAATACCTTCTCACTAAAACGCATGAGAAAGTTGTCTGTATCAAATGCTGCCTTGATAAGGCTTACTCCTTTTTGTGCCATGTTTGCTCCTCCTGATTTTTTAATCAATCAAAATTTTAAAGAGATATTTGCGAACCTTCTCTTCCATACCTGCATAGCCATTCGGCTGGTGCGGTTCTCCTGGGAAGAAAATCGCAAAATTGTGATAACCCAACAAGAGTGGGTAGTGTTCATGACAATGAACAAAGCCAATGTCACTTGCTTCGTCGAATGCTACTGCTTCATCTTTGATACGTGAACCGTAGCTCGAATATTCATGTCCTTCTACCAGCAAATGCAAGTCTGCATAGTTTTTATGATGCTCAAATTGATCATTTTCAGCTTGATTGAGGACATTTTCCTGAACAACTAGAAAGACCTTGTCCCCGTCAATCTCATACTTTCCTAACTCGAAAGAATCTTTACGATGTTGATAGAGATAGTCGATAGCCTTGTCTAGATTAGGATGAATTCCTTTGTAAAAGGTGATGTTTTTCAAATCGTCAAAAATCATACTCTTTCCTTCGTTTCTGATAGTTAACTAAAATCATTCTTAAGTTGATAAGTGTCTAACAAAATATCTAAGGTAAGCAAATACCCAACATTTTGTAGACACTTATAACCTCTATATTTCCATAGCATGTCAAGACCACTTCCGCAATCTTGACACACCAATTTACTTTTCTTAACCTTTGACCGCTCCCATAGTAATACCCTGAGTGAAGGATTTTTGGAAGACTAGGAATACTGTTACGATTGGAACTGCTGCAAGAGCGGCACCTGCCATGATCAAACCATAGTTGGTTGCCATTTCAGCTTGCATAGTTGCAACCCCAAGTGAGATGGTCAAGTTTTGACGTGAAGTCAACATAACCAACTGCATGAAGTAGTCGTTCCATGTATTGATGAAGGTAAAGATTGCAAGGGCTGCAAATCCTGGTTTGACAATCGGGAAGGCTACGCTCCAGAAGGTACGAATCTCACCACAACCGTCGATTTTAGCTGATTCAAGCAACTCTGTTGGGATATTTTCACTAAATTGTTTCATGAGGAAGACCCCGAATGGCCATCCAATCAAAGGCAAGATAACTGCCCAAAGAGTGTCATGGATTCCCATGAAGTTGACGATACGTACCAATGGTACAAGGACAACTTGTTTTGGAAGTGCCATGGCAGCGATAAAGATGGCAAAGAGAATACGCTGACCATAGAAACGTTTTTTAGCCAATACATAACCTGCTAGAGAAGAGGTCGCACAGACTAAGAACATGGTTACCAATGAAATAAACACAGAGTTCCACATCCACTGCATAGCAGGGTTTTGCACCATAAGTTGTTGGAAGTTTTCCATGGTTGGCATTTTAGGGAACCATTGTGGTGGAATAACGATTGTATCAGGTTGTGACTTGAAGGCACCTGTCAAAATCCAGTAGAACGGAAAGATGAACAGCACGGTCAACAAGAGCAAGATAATAGTTGAAATAACAGTGAAAGCTGTTAAAGGTTTCTTTTGTGTAGATTGCATAGCTGTCTCCTTTCTTTAATATTCTACGTCGTTTCCAAGTACTTTAAATTGAACAAAGCTTACGATAGCGATCATCACTGCCAAGAAGACGCCGATAGTGTTTGCATAACCGTATTCTGTCAATTGGAAGGCTTTTTCGTAAAGGTAGTACATAAGTGTACTTGTTGAGTAGTTTGGACCACCAGATGTCAACAACTGAATCAAGGCGAAACACTGGAATGAGTTGATTGTTGTAATGATTGCGATGTAAAGTGTTGTTGGAAGGAGGCTAGGCCATTTAATCTTCCAGAAAACTTGCAATTCAGTCGCACCGTCAACCCGAGCTGCTTCCACCAATGAATTGTCAATATTTCCCATGGCAGCGATATAAAGGATAATCGGCTGACCAACAGATGTAGTCAAAAGGATAATCATAATCGCCATCAACGCCCAGTTTTTATCTCCCAACCAAGAAATGTTTTGGCTGATGATGTGGCTTGACTTAAGGACAAAGTTTAGAATCCCTGATAGTGGGTCATAAATCCATTTCCAAACAACTGTTACGGCAACACTACCTGTTACAACAGGAAGGAAGAAGACGAAACGGTAGAAGGATCTGGCAATGGCATTTTGATGATAGGTCTGAGATGCTACAAAGAGTGAGAATAGAACAACAACTGGTACAGATCCAATAACCAGAATAACGGTATTGATCAAAGACTTCATAAAGACAGGGTCTTTAAACATGCGAACATAGTTGTCCAAGCCTACAAACTCAAATTTAGTCATTGAGTAGTTAAAGAAACTTGTAATGAATCCCATAATCATAGGAGCCAATACAAAGATGACAAAGAAGAATAATACTGGTGCTAGGAAAGCGTAGGAAATCACTGTTTCCCGCATACGAATTTTATTGACTTTCACAGTCGGCACCTCTCTTTCACAAATAGAATATTTTGGATTTTCTTGAACTGTTTTAAAATCAAAATGAAATTTTTTAAGATTCGCTTATGTAAGAACTTCATTTTAATTTCGTGACAGTTCCTTACATTTCAAACAAAATCCTCCCTTTTCTTACATAGACTATGCACAGGGAAAAGGGAGGAGTCAATCTGATTTAGTGCTTATTGTTTTGTAGCTTTTTTAATTGTTTCGTTAGCTTTTTCAGTGAAGGCTTTCAAAGCGTCCGCTGGTTTTTCGTCACCATTTGATACAGATTGCAACATTGGGAACCAAAGTGTTCTCATTTCAGCAAAACCATTGATAGTGTTGTAGTATGGTGAGTAGTATTTAGTCCAACCACTGATTGTTTCCATACGTTTGTCTTCATAAAGTTTGCCAAATGATGTACGAACTGGGAAGGCACCTGTACGAACAACGTCTTTTGGACCCCATTCTTTGTCATCCGCGATGAATTGAACGAATTTCTTAGATGCTGCAACTTTCTTGTCGTCTTTATTGTTGAATACTGCAAATCCGTTTACAAGGTATTCAAGAGCTGGTTTACCTGAATCTGATGGGAATGGTACTTCTACCACTTCTACTTTACTTGCTTCCAAGAGTTTAGCTTGGATACCGTTTTGAGCTGGTGCCCAAAGGATTGTGTAAGATGTTTGACCGTTGGCAAAGTTTTGGATATCTGCTCCACCGTCAAATTGTGAACCGTTGTTCAACAAACCGTCTTTAATCCAGCTAGCTGCTTTTTCAAGACCTTTGACGAATTTAGGATCATCAGTTGTATATTTTGTTACATCTTTATCTGTTACAGAACCGCCGTAAAGGTTTGAGATGAAGGCACGTGTTCCTTGGTCTCCCCCTTGACCAGAACTGAACAATGAACCTGGTGTATATCCTTTATCTTTAAGCGCTTTCAAAACTTTTTCAAAATCATCAGTTGTCCAACCTTCTTTTACAAGGTTTGCAACTCCAGCATCTTCCAACATTTTCTTGTTCATGGCCATGTAGAATGGTGCAGAACTGATTGGATACATGTAAGCTTTGTCTCCAGCTTTACTTGCTTGTACAATGTTTTCATTGTTAACATCTTTGACGAATTCGTCTGTGAAGAGATCATTCAGCTCAGCCAATTTACCGTTTTTACCGTATTGGATGATACGTCCTGGTGCGTCAAAAAGTACGTCTGGAGCTGTTCCTGCTTCGATAGCTGTTGTGATTTTTTCAGGACCTGACTTGAAGTCGATGGTTTCTAATTTCACTTTTACATCTGGATTTGCTTTTTCAAAAGCTTCGATGATTGATTTTTCATATGTTCCAACACCGTCACCAGTTTTTTCTTGAGTGAAGACTGGGAATGCCCACCAAGTAATTTCTGTTTTTCCGCTATCGCTACCAGATTTTGCAGCATCTTTACTTCCGCCAGAATTTCCACAAGCAGCAAGGCCAAGAACCGCAGCACCCGCAAGTACTGTACAAGCTAGTTTTCTAAATTTCATTTGTATTCTCCTAATTGATAAGCGTATCCATATTGGATAATGAGTTCTTTGCATTTGTATACGTTTTCATTTTATCCGACGCATCCACCACTCTCCTCTTTTTTGAGATTGTGTTATTTGAGACCAGCAACAAAGCGTTCTGTGATCTCTTTTGGTCTAGTAATAGCGCCACCAACAACAATACCTCGCACTCCATATCCTAGGATTTGTTTGGCTTGTTCTGGTGTATGAATTTTTCCTTCTGCAATGACATCTACACCAGCATCACAGAGTTTTTTGATTAATTCAAAATCGGGACCATCCACCTTTGGACTGTATGATGTGTATCCTGATAAGGTTGTTCCGACAAAGTCAATTCCTGCTTCAACAGCTGCTAGGCCTTCTTCAAAAGTACTTGTGTCAGCCATCAAGAGCTGGTTAGGGTATTTTTCCTTAACCTGACGAATAAACTCTTGAATCTCTAAACCATCATAGCGTTCACGCTTGGTACAATCCAGAGCAATCACCTCGATGTCCAGTTCTGCCAATTCATCAACTTCTTTCATCGTAGCCGTGATGAAGGGCTCTTGCGGTGGATAATCTCGTTTAATTATCCCAATAATCGGAAGGTTTGTAACCTCCTTGATTTCCTTGATATCGCGAACACTGTTTGCTCGGATACCGACTGCTCCACCTTGCTCAGCCGCTTTGACCAGCAAGGGAATGACTCCTCCCGCTTCTGTGTAAAGCGGTTCGTGAGGAAGGGCCTGACAAGAAACGATGATTCCATCTTTGATTTGTGCAATCAAGGCTTCTTTAGTAATCTGTGGCATCCTCTTTCCTCCTTTTCTTTGTTCTTATGAGTTTATTATATATCATTTGTGAAGCGCTTTCAATACTTTGTAGTAGAATAGATTTCAGTTTCAAAAGTTATTTATTTCAAACAGGCCTGCTGAAAGTACTTTCAGCAGGCCTGTTTGAATTTTTTAGGAGAATACCAATGTTTATTGTACAACTTCAGACAGTTTTACCTTACGATCTTCAAACATAGATTTTGTACAAGCATCTGCAGTAGCAATCGCTTCTAGAGCAGCTTCACCTGTCAATAGTTTTACAAACTCTTCCGATACTGGAGCTCCTTGCATAATCTCATGCAGATAGCGCATTTCTTTGTCAATCACAGATGATAACCATAATGGAGTACGTTTACCTGGTTTACCATAAGCAATTGCTCCGTCCATCTCTGTACTATGATAGATACGAGTCCGATCATCATCTTCTTCTTGCGATTCATGAATCAAGAAATAACTTTCTTGTCCATCTAGCTTAAGAGTTCCTTTACAGTTGAATAAGTCTAAGCGGATAGCACCTTTCGTTCCTTGAATCAAAACATAATGTTCACCCCAACGATAAGCTGAACCCCATTCTAACAAGGCAAAACGCTTATTAGAAAATTCCATATTGACAAAAATCATATCATCTTCATCACCGAAATTTTCACCTTCATGGGCTACATTTCCACCTGTCATGGTTACAGTTTCAGGCATACCACCCATAAGGAATTGCACGCAATCCAACTCATGGATGTGGTGATACAAGTGACCACCTGATTTTTCACGGATTTTTTTCCATGATACTGATGGTTGTTGTTCTTCCCAACCATTACGAGCTGTGTGACAGTATAGAACGTCTCCAATAACTCCTTGATTAATTAGTTCTTTTGCATGATGAACACCATTAAAGAAATTCATAATATGTCCTGCCATAAAGGTTACATTGTTTTCTTTACATGCATCTACCATCTCGCGACAATCTTGATAAGAAAGCGCAATTGGTTTTTCACAGAAAACATTTTTGCCATGTTGTGCAGCCTTAATAACTGGTTCTTTATGAAGATTATTTGGAGTTGCGACAATAACACAATCTACTTCATCGCTAGAAACCAACTCATCTAAGGAGCTTGCTACTTTTGCTCCCAATTCTTCTGCAATTGCTTCTGCATTATCTGGATCATAGAGAAGAGTAATCTCTGCTCCATCATTCTTTTGCATATAACGAGCTAACTCAGCCCCAAAATATCCTGTTCCAACAACACCATATTTAACCATGTTTTTCTCCTTTATTATTGAATAAACTTTCTAATTTTAACTTATTTTACAGATCCTTCTGATAATCCACTTGCAATTTTATTTTGGATGATAGAGAAGAAAATGATTGATGGAAGAACTACAATAACAGATGCTGCCATCATATCTCCCCAGTCTAGTATTTCTGAACCATTAAGTGAACGAAGAGCTACTGCTACTGTCATCTTTCCTGTATTGTTAATCAAAATCAAAGCATACAGGAATTCATTCCAAGCATTGATAAATGTATAAATAGCTGTTGCTACAATACCTGGTGCTACAATCGGTAGCACAACTTTATAAAACGTAACAAATTTATTTGCACCATCAATTCGAGCTGCTTCTTCAATCCCAATCGGGACTGTTTGGAAAAATCCAACTAAGAGCCAAACTGCATATGGAACACTAAAAGATAGATAAACCATCATCAAGCCAAATAAACTATTTGTTAACCCAACTTTAGCAATGGCAATTGAATATGGAATTGCTAACAAAATTGGTGGAAAAATGTAGGTAATGACGAGTAGTCTTGACATGATTGCTCCCAATTTAGGGAAGAATCGAACAATACCATAGGCTGCCATAGCAGAAATAATAATCGCAATAACAGTTGTAGCTAAGGCAATGATTAAACTGTTTCGAATGTTATCAATAAAGTGCAAGTCGTTGATAACATGAGTGAAATAATCTAATGTAAATTGTTCAGGCCAAAATCGTGTTGGATACTGAGTTAATTCCCCTTTACCTTTGACAGAAGATATGATAATCCATACCAATGGGAAAATTGCAACGATGGTCGCACCAATCAAGAGTACATGTGAGAGAATATCTAAATAAATACCGGATTTCTTCTTCATTATTTTCTACCCTCCTTTTCCCACTTACTGATGATAGCAAAGTAGATAAAGCAAATTGCCACCAAGAAGATAAAGAGCAATACTGTAACTGCTGAAGCACGACCCAACAATTTAGTTCCCCAACCTAGGTTGTAGGCAAAAATTGGAAGTGTCGTTGTAGCATTGGCTGGTCCACCACCAGTAATTAGGTAGATAATGTCAAAGTTATTAAAGATCCATACAGTTCTCAAAACAACTAGAAGCCCTACAACCACTTTAATATGTGGAAAGACGATAAATTTGAACACTTGCCAACTTGAAGCACCATCTATCTTAGCAGCCTCAAATTGTTCTTCGGGTACTGTTTGCAAAGCTGAAAGTACATTAACCATAATCATCGGCGCTCCAAACCAAATGTTGATAAACACCAAACATAGGAATGCCCATGTACTATCTGTCAAAAATGCAGGCGTATGTTCCATTAAACCTAATTTTACGATTAGATTAGGTAAGTAACCATAAACCCCGTTTAGAATCCACTGCCAAGAAAAGGCAATAACGATGGTAGGAAATGCCCAAGGAACAATCAATAAGGTCCTATATAATTTCTTGAAGTGGCGTACTCTGTGAAGAGCTAAAGCCAATACAAACCCTACTAAAACTTGACCAACTAATGAGAAAACGGTCCACTTAATTGAATTAAAGAACGCATTAAAGAAGTTGGGATCTGATAGCACAGCTTTATAGTTAGCTAAACCAACAAATTTATAATTAGGCATAATCAAATGCTTATTGGTAAAGCTATAAAAAATACTCGAGAAAAACGGATAAACAAAGAGTAATCCTACGATAATCATAGCTGGCAAAACAAATATCCAGCGAGTTAAATTACGTTCTTTAACCATTCTCCTTCTCCCTTCTTTTACAAGATTGGGCTAGGGCTTTTCAGCTCACTAGCCCACCTATTTTCTAGTCTTTTACATCTACTGAGCAGCCTCAAATAAATCGTTTAATTGTTTTTCTGCTTCTTTTGCTGCTTTCATAGGATCTGTTCCATTTGAAATGATATCTTGGAACATTTGTTCAATAATGTGTTGGTTAGTCAACATACCAGCTTGTACACTTGGTCCATTTTCATAACCAATAGCAGTACCTTTTTTAACAGCTTCAGTAATCACTTCTTCAGCATGTTTAAATTTCTTACGAGTTTCATTTTCTTTATAGGCTGCAGAATCGCTAATTCCCTTAATAGTTGGCAACATACCTACTGGAGTTGAATCAAGGAATTTAATGTAGTCTTCTTCATTATAAAGTGATTCCAAGAATGCTTTAGCAACTTCTGGGTGTTTTGAATTTTTCCAAACAACCATTGGAATGTTTGAGGTTTCAATTCCTTGGTCCTTATCAGATTCTTTGATTTTTGGAATAGGATAAGCATCAATCGAATCAATCAATTGAGGACTGTTGGCATTAATCCCTCCAATATGGAAGCCAGAGTTAAAGTCAAATGCTGTTTTTCCTTGGTAGAACAAGGTAGCTTGTTGAAGGACATTAAAGTTCAAAGAATCTTGAGGTGAGATTTCTTTATACATTTTAACCCAGTATTTAATACCATCTTGAGCAAGTTGGCTTGTCAAATCTGCTTTAAGATCTTTTGTCAAGAGACTTCCACCACCACTACGAACATAGAAGTTCAAGAAACGTGTTGCCATTAAGTCATTTGTTCCGAACGGAACAGACAAGCCATAAACTCCAGCTTCTTTCAATTTTTTAGAAGCTTCATAGAGTTGATCCCAAGTTTTAGGAACCTCAATATTATGTTCTTTTAACAAATCTGTTCTAACCCACATAACTTGTGCATGTGAATAAAGAGGAACAGAGTAGTAATCATTTCCGATTTTTGCTTCATTTAAGGCAGTTTCGTTAAATTTATCCTGTCCAATACGCTTGATAGAATCGTTTAGCGGAACCAAAGCATCTGAGTTTACCATTTCCATTACTTGGTTAGGAAGGGCTGTACTGATATCTGGCACATTTCCATTTGCTAAACCTGTAGTCCATTTAGTATAGAAGTCATTCCAAGAAAATGTTTCAATCTTGATTTTCGTTTTTGGATGTTTTTGCATGAAAGCATCTGCTGATTTTTGAATACTTTCTAAACGTGGTCCTTGAGTAAAGGAGTGCCACATCGTAATCTCACCAGATAATTCTGTCGGTGGTTCAGTGTCAGCTGTATTTTCTTTCTTTCCTGAGCAAGCTACCAAGGCAACGGCTGCTAGCGCAACTCCAGCTAGACATAAAAACTTTCTCATTTTTTTCATTGTTCTTCCCTTTCTACATTAAGAAATCGCAACTTTAAAGACTACTTTTTTCACAGGTTCATCATTTATACGAACCTTCGGTTGGTGTAAATCTTCTGGAAAAGTGATGAGGCATTCGCCAGCTCTCAAATGAACCAACTGTTCCACTTTCCCTGTGTATAATTCAATATCTTTTTCTTTATCATATTTTTGGGTAACGCTTACATTTTCCGGCGACGTAACAGCCATGGCTTCTTCGTTTTCCAAAACTAAATGAATATCCAAATATTTTTGGTGAGTTTCAAAGAAAGCTCCTGCTTGGCCATCTGCTAAATATGTAAAGCAATTTCCAAACAATCGATCACCATCGATATCAATCGGACCTTCTGTCAAATTTTCTAGTCCTGTTTTTTCTAGAAAATCTATTAATGTTGCAAAATGTGGATTTACTTTCACATAAGTTTCTAAACGACTAATTTTTGTAATAATCATACCGTATCCTCCTTTCTACATCTAGTTTCACCAATAACTTTTTAAGAGAGAAATACTCTACATTTCATTCTCTAAATTAGTTTTGTTAGCGTTTTCAATTAGAGTATACTTTTTTTTTTTAGCATTTCAACTCTTTTTCTAATTTGGAATTTAGTTTTAAATCTTTTTAACTATAGCAACCATATTAAAAGTACTTTCAAAAATAAGTAGGTTTCTTGCAAAACTTGTTTCGAGTGTACAAATTAAGAAACAGAAAAAGAAGAAAGTGGAAAAACTCAACTTCAGGAGAAAATGAAGTAAATCTTCCCACAATAAAACGCATAGTATCAAGGTTGTTCAATACCTGATACTATGCGTATTTGTGATTTTTAAGATTTTGTTCCTAGAGTCAACCCCTTATTTTAGATATTTAAAAGGAATCTCACTGCCACAGAGCCAGTTGTAGACTTGGTCATTGACAAAAACATTCATAGCTTCATGAGCATACTCAGGCATGATACGATAGGCCTTATCGCAGGTCAGCCGATTGTAAATCGCAAACTGGGTAATAGGATAGCAAACATCATCGTCCAAGCCCGTAATCATCTTAACCTCACCCTTGATACGATGGGCAAGATTTTTCACATCGATATAAGCAAGGGTCGCCATGATCTCCTCCTCAGTTTCATGGAAGGGGTCATGAAACTTGAAATAACGAAAAAGTTCGTCGTAAGCCTCGCTAGTATTCCCAATCTCAAGCACCCGTCTGAAGTCTGACAAGAAAGGATAGATGGCAACAGTTTTCTCAATTCGAGGATTGAGAGCTGCCGCAACCAAGGCTAGAGCCCCTCCTTGTGAGGCACCATAGCTAGAAAGGCGCTTCTCATCTACCTGAGGCAGACTAGCAACAATTTCGATCAACTGGTAAATGTCCAGATAAACATCCTTATAAAAGAGCTGGTCTCGACCTTCAACGGCACCACGGATAATGTGACCCTTGACCGTATTTCCTAGTGGAGAACGCAAGCCATCTTGTGAGTAACCCGACTGCCCCCGCACATCCATAGAAACAACACCATAACCGGCTACGGTGAAGGCTAGCATGTCTGCCCAGTCCCAACCACGTCCCATATAACCATGGAAATGGAAGATCATTGGAACTTTATCCTCACTTTTTGGAAGGACGACACGTGCATAGACCTTACCTTCATTGGTTCCTTCAAATGTCAACTCATAGCACTTGACTTGAGGGATGTGAAAATCTCTTTCCTCCAACTGGTAGGCTGGAAGTGTTGAAACTTTTTTCACTTCCTCATCCCAGAAAGCATCAAAGTCCTCTGGAACCTCATCCCTTCCCTTATAAGTCTTGATTTCTTCTAACAAAGCTAGATTTTTCATAACATGCTCCTTTTATTTTGTAATCGCTATCACAACTGTAGCATATCTAGAAAAGCAATGCAAGAAAGATGAGTAAATAGAAAGAGATTTTTGATTTCCTTTCTTCAAAACTACTGACAGAAAGTATAATCAATTGAATCTAGAATAGTACCAATTAACTTCCAAAGTATTTTTAGAAATTAATGTGAATGTCCCAGTTGATTTGTCTACAGCTTATCTCGATATACTATAGTTTCAATGGCGATTGGACAGAGAATCATTTATCAGAAAGCGAGGTAACATCATGAAAGCAATCGGTACGCAAATGTTACAGACAGAACGTTTGATTTTGAGAAGATTTGTGGAGAGTGATGCAGAAGCTATGTTTCAAAATTGGGCTTCGTCTGCTGAGAATCTAACCTACGTCACCTGGGATCCGCATCCTGATGTCGAGCTGACTCGAAATTCGATTTGAAATTGGGTTGCTTTCTATGCTAATCCTAACTATTACAAATGGGACATTTGCCTCAAAGAAAACCCAGAACAAGTGATAGGAGATATCAGCATCGTTGAAATGCACGAGGAAGATTTAAGTTGTGAAATTGGCTATGTTTTAGGAAAAACTATTGGGGGCGTGGTCTTATGGCAGAGGCCTTAAAAGCTGTGTTGGACTTTTGTTTTACTCAAGCAGGATTTCAAAAAGTCAAAGCTCGATATGCCAGTCTCAACCTAGCTTCAGGCCGTGTCATGGAGAAGGCTGGAATGTTCTATCTAAAGACTGTTGCAAATGGGGTAGAGAGAAAAGGCTATATTGCGGTCCTTATTTATTATCAGATAAGCGGAGAAGACAGATAAGCTTAAAATTTATTGCTTACCCGCTGTTCTTATTTTTTATTTACTATTTCATTTATCCTCTTTTTTCCGAATAAATAGATAGAGCCAGAGAATCTAGGAAACCTAGATTTAAAACTGTGGTATAATAAAAGGAGGAAGAGGATGATTCTAAGACATCCGGACATCAGCCCGACCAATGACTTGGTTGCTAAGAAAATCTTTAGCAATCCAGAAATTACTTGTCAATTTATTCGCGATATGCTGGATTTACCAGCAAAAAATGTGACCATTTTGGAGGGAAGCAATATTCACGTCTTGCCTTCCATACCTTACTCGGCGCAGGATTTCTATACCAGTATAGATGTTTTGGCGGAGTTGGACAATGGCACGCAAGTAATCATTGAAATTCAGGTGCATCATCAGAATTTTTTCATTAATCGTTTGTGGGCTTACCTGTGCAGTCAGGTCAATCAAAACCTTGAAAAAATTCGTCAACGTGAAGGTGATACCCACCAGAGTTACAAACACATCGCACCAGTATATGCTATCGCTATCGTGGATAGCAACTACTTCCAAGATGATTTGGCCTTTCATAGCTTTAGCATGCGAGAGGATACGACAGGTGAGGTCTTAACCATCACAAACAACGGTCAGGAAAACCATCTGGTCAAGATGGCATTCTTGGAATTAAAAAAATATAGAGAAACCAGCAAAGACGAGGTTCGCAAGCCGTGGTTGGAGTTTTTCGGCAATAAACCCTTTACCCAAGCACCCGAGCGAGCTATCAGTCAAGCAGACCAACTGCTAGACTACAAGAGCTGGTCCGAGGAGGACAGGAAGATGTTTAGTGAACAACGTAGACGCGAAGAACAAGCCTTGTTAGCGCAGGACTATGCCTTGGAAACTGCTAGAGCAGAGGGAGTTGAACAAGGTCTCGAGAGTGGGAAAATCTTTACCTTTCTAGATTTAGTACGCCAACATGTTTTAACTTCCGAATTTGCGAGTGAGCAATTGGGCATGACTGTCGCTGAGTTTGAAGAACTATTAAAAGAGCATCATAAATAAGAACTAAAAAATATAGAGAAACCAGCAAAGATAAGGTTCGCAAGCCGTGGTTGGAGTTTTTGTAAATCATTAAATCAATGACAGATTTTTCCGTAATAGATGGAAGAATCTGTTTTTTTAGTTATGCTAGATGTGGGCTCTGAAATAGTAAGATATAGTGTATTGAAATAAGATATAAACAAAGAAATTAGGAAAGTCAAATTATAGTTAAATGAAATAAAAACTGAACAAATTGATTGCGGAATTCAAACTAATTTCTAACAATATTTTAGAAAACTCGGTGGACTATTCCAGATTCAATCTACTATAATTTCTAGAAATTTTTTAGAATCCACAGTGTGCTATTTTAGATTCAATAAATTGTGCTTTTAGAAACAAAAAAGAGCATTTCGCTCTTTCTTCCTTATATTTATATTATTTTGTTGCTTCTTTCTTCTGGAAAGTGGTTTGGTAATTTACTTTAATCGTTACTGTCATGTGAGAGTCCTCGTTTCTTTTTGATGACTCTAGTATAAGGGCCAAACCTGAAAGCTAGCTTAAGATTTCCTTACAGAAAGCTTATACTCAATGAAAATCAAAGAGCAAACTAGGAAACTAGCCGTAGGTTGCTCAAAGCACTGCTTTGAGGTTGTAGATAAGACTGACGAAGTCAGTTACATATATAATCCAAGGCGACGTTGACGTGGTTTGAAGAGACTTTCGAAGAGTATTAATCTAAATGTTCTTTCTTTTCCATATGAAGGGCAATCATGCGCCATTCTGGATCCTCTTGCCAAGCTTCTATCGAACTAATGTAACTAGCAACTTTTCTGGCTTCTTCTAAAATTGGAAAATCTTCGATAATATCAGCCACTTGAAACTCTGGTAGTCCTGATTGTCTGGTTCCAAAAATCTCACCAGAACCACGCATTTTCAAATCTTCCTCCGCAAGGACAAATCCATTGGTGGTTTCTGTCATGATGCGCATGCGATCTTTTCCAGAATCCGTCTTGGGATTGGAAACGAGAACTGCATAGGACTGCTTGTCCCCCCGACCGACACGACCTCTGAGCTGGTGAAGCTGGCTGAGACCGAATCGGTCGGCATCCATGATAATCATGACAGTCGCATTGGGAACATTGACCCCGACCTCGATAACCGTCGTTGAAACCAGAATATCCGTTTTTCGCTCTTTGAACTCCTGCATGATCTGGTCTTTTTCGTCACTCTTCATCTTACCATGTAGAAGAGCCACTTCTGCCTTACCTGCAAAATGAGCCGCTAATTCCTCTGATAAGGCAATGGCATTTTTCAAATCCAGAGCTTCCGATTCTTCAATCAAGGGAGAGATGACATAGGCTTGAGAACCTTTTTGGATTTCTCCCTCTAACCAAGTCAAGACCTGAGGTAGTTGCTCATGCTTGATCCAGCGTGTCACAATGGGTTTCCGTCCTGCTGGCATCTGGTCGATAATGGAAACATCCATATCGCCAAAAGCTGTGATCGCCAAGGTCCGTGGTATGGGAGTCGCTGTCATCATGAGGACATCTGGGTTGTCGCCTTTTTCTCTCAGAACACGCCTTTGCCCTACACCAAAGCGGTGCTGCTCATCGATGATAATCAAGCCCAGACGAGCATAATCTACCCCATCCTGAATCAGAGCGTGGGTTCCGATAATCAAATCAGCCTCACCCTTGGCAATAGTCTCCAAGACTTCTCTCTTTTCTGCAGCTTTCAAGGAACCTGTCAAGAGAGCGAGTTTTAGGTCTGGGAAGAGACTCTGTAGACTCTCAAAATGTTGCTCTGCAAGGATTTCTGTTGGTACCATGAGGGCAACCTGGTAGCCAGCCGTCACCGCTGCAAACATAGCCAAGCCAGCAACTACTGTTTTTCCGCTCCCCACATCCCCTTGCAGGAGACGATTCATGTGGTGGTCCGACTTCATATCGGTTAAAATTTCCTGCAAACTCTTTTCCTGAGCTGGAGTCAGAGCAAAAGGTAGATTTTCTTTGACAGCTGTCACCTTTTCCTGAGACCAGTTCAGAACCAGACCACTTCCCTGAACTCTATTTTCAGACTTGAGCGTCTGTAACTGCATTTGAAAGTAAAAGAGTTCCTCAAACTTGATACGGCGAAGGGCCTGCTTGTATTCTCCCAAACCCTTAGGAAAATGTATGGCACGAACGGCCTGACAACGGGACATAAGTTTGTATTTGTCCAGCAAAGACTGGGGAAGATTTTCCTCTATCAAGAGGTCCAGTCCCTGATCAAAGGCCGTTTTGATGATCTTAACCAAACTGGCCTGACTGATTCCCTGAGCCAAGCGATAAACAGGTTGGAGGTCATCTTCCACCTGAGCCAAAACCTTCATTCCAGTCAAACTAGCCTTGGCACGGTCCCATTTTCCAAAGACAGCAAGGGTTGCTCCCAACTCTATCTTATCAGCTAGATAGGGCTGGTTAAAGAAATTCACCGCAAAAACGACTTCTCCTTGCTTGAGGCTAAAACGCAGGCGATTGCGCTTGAAACCATAATACTGAACACTGGCAGGAGTCACGACTTGACCAGATAGGACTGCCTTCTCACCATCTTCTAGCTCCAGCACCTGCTTGGTTTTAAAGTCTTCATAACGGAAAGGAAAGTAGAGCAAGAGGTCTTGCAAGTTTTCAATTCCTAGTTTAGCGTATTTTTCTGCTGACTTTGGTCCCACACCAGGTAAGACATGCAAGGGTTGATGTAGATTCATGCTCCACTCCTTTCTTTTTTAATAATATTCTCTCGGAATGCGGTCGCTGAGAAGACAAACCACCTCGTAGTTAATGGTTCCACGGTAGGTCGCTACCTGAGTTGCTGTGATTTCCTTGCCCCCGTTAGAACCAATCAAGGTTACTTTGGTTCCCAGCGGATAAACCTTAGGCAGACGAATGGTAATCTGGTCCATAGATACTCGTCCAACGATTGGGCAAGATTGTCCATCTACCAATACAGAAAAATTCTGCATGTCTCGTGTCCATCCATCTGCATAGCCAATTGGTACCGTCGCGATGACTTGCTCACTATCTGCCTGATAGGTCGCTCCATAGCCCATGCAAGCTCCAGCTGGAACTGTCTTGACATGAACCAGAGCAGACTCCAAGGTCAAGGCTGGAGTCAAGTCATAAGGCAAGTCCAATACCTCTCCACTTGGGTTAAGACCATACATGGCATCTCCCATACGAACCGCATTGAAAATAGTCTCTGCATGCCAAAGAGTCGTTGCAGAATTGCTAGCATGAACCAGCTCTGGAAGACCTTTCATACTGGCCAAAATAGTTTTAAACCGTTCTAACTGGGCATTAAAGTAGGTATCTGATTCTTCATCCGCAGTAGCAAAGTGGGTGAAAATCCCTTCAACACGAGCACCATGTTGTTGGAGCAAGTCTTGAGCCTGATCAGCCTCACTGGCCTCTCTAAATCCAATCCGTCCCATCCCTGAGTCAATCTTGAGGTGGACTGTCAAACCAGCTAAATCAGCTTCCTTATCTAACAGTGCTTGAATCCATTCCAGCCCAGCCACTGTCAAGATGATGTCGTATTCTTTAGCTAGAGCAACAGCTTCGATTTCAGAAACTCCTAAAATAAGGATTTTCTTGCTGAGTCCAGCCTGTCTGAGTTCAATGGCTTCATCAATATTAGAAACACAAAAACCATCAACATCATCTTGAATCGCCGTCGCAACGGCAACAGCACCATGCCCATAGGCATTGGCCTTGACCACTGCAAATTTGAGCGTTCCTTCAGGGATATGAGCTCCTATTTGCTGAATGTTGTGTCGAATAGCTCCCAGATGAATCAGAGCCTTGGTTGGTCTATGTGGACTAGCTTTCATGATTTTCCTCCAAAATGACACTGGCTGTCACAAACTGATCTGTATGGCTGATAGACAGCCAAATCTTTCCTGAAAACGGTGACTGACTAAAATAAGGCGCCCCGCGTTCATTGTTCAAGACTTCCAAATCCTGAAAACCGAGCTTGCCAATACCTGTTCCCATAGCCTTGGAAAAGGCCTCCTTAGCCGACCAGCGACCAGCCAAATATTCCATTTGTCTGCGCCCTTTGAGACTGGTGAAGCGCTCCATTTCCTTAGCTGTCAGCACGCGCTTAGCAAATCCTTCATGTCGTGTAACTGCTCTTTCTATCGAAGCTAATTCCTCGATGTCAATTCCGTGTCCAACTATCATTTTTATCAAAAGGAGTTGAGATTCCCCAACTCCATCCTTTTCACTTATTTTGTCAAGGTAGCATAGATTTCTTCTACCAAAGCCTCTGTGTTTTCCCAACCTAGGCAAGGATCGGTAATAGAGCAACCAAAGACCTCTGGTTGGTTTTGACGACCATCTGCTAGGTAGGATTCAATCATAAAGCCTCGAACTGTCTTTTTGATTTTCTCGTTCCAATCACGATTTTGCAAGGTCTTACGAACCACTCGAATTTGCTCCATATATTGCTTGCCTGAGTTATCATGGTTGGTGTCGATGAGGATAAAGGGATTTTCAAGTCCCATGGCTTCATAGCGCTCAATAGCATTTAGCAGAGTTTCATAGTAAAAGTTAGGCTCATTTTTCCCATATTCATTAACGGCACCACGAAGGATGACGTGGGCCAAGGGATTTCCTGAAGTCTCAACTTCTTGACCATGGAAGAGGAAGGTTTGTTTGTTTTGAGCGGCATAGATACCGTTAAACATGACTCCAAGATTTCCTGAGGTTGGATTTTTCATCCCGACTGGTGCATCAATTCCTGAAGCCACAAAACGGTGCTCTTGGTCTTCCACAGAACGAGCCCCAACAGCATGGTAGCTGACCAAATCATCTACCAAGACCAGATTTGACGGATAAAGCATCTCGTCTGCCGTTGTCAAACCAGTCTCTGTAATCACGCGGTAGTGCAACTGGCGCACAGCCTGCAAGCCGTTAATCAGACTTGGAGCCTTAGAAGTATCTGGTTGGTGAACCAAACCTTTATAGCCGTCTCCGTTGGTGCGAGGTTTAGCAGTATAAACACGCATAACCATGAACATCTTGTCCGCCACCTTCTTCTGCAAGGCGGATAAACGGCGGGCATATTCCAAGACAGCCTCTTCATTATCAGAAGAGCAAGGACCAATCACCAAAAGGATACGGTCATCTTCTCCTGAAATGATGTCTGCCAATTCTCTATCACGACGCTCCTTCAGTCGCAAGGCTTCCGCAGACAATTGGGTTTCTGCCTTGATTGCTTCAATATCGATTTCTTGACCTTTTTCAATAAATGCCATCTTATTCTCCTAGCGTTTGGTAGATTTCTCTGACGAGGGCTTCCGTATTCTCCCAGCCAAGGCAAGGGTCTGTGATAGACTTGCCAAATACTTCCGGTTCGTTTTGACGGCCGTCTTCTAGATAAGACTCAATCATAAAGCCACGAACGTACTGCTTGATTTTTTCATTCCAATCACGGTTAATCAAGGTCTGACGGACAATTCGAATCTGATCCATGTATTGCTTACCAGAGTTGTCATGATTGGTATCCACAATGATAAAAGGATTTTCCAAGCCCATTTTCTCATATTGGGCAATGGTATCCATCAAATTATCATAGTAGTAGTTAGGAATATTCTTACCATATTCATTGATTGCTCCACGAAGAATGGCGTGCGAAAGCGGGTTCCCAGTTGTTTCCACTTCTTTTCCTAGGAAAAGGAAACTTTGTTTGTTTTGAGCAGCATAAATCCCATTAAACATAACATTGAGATTTCCAGATGTTGGATTTTTAAACCCAGTCGCGAAATCTGCCCCACTGGCCACAAAACGGTGTTGCTGGTCTTCAACCGAACGGGCACCAACCGCCATGTAGGAAATCAAATCATCTACAAGCGGAAGATTTTCAGGATAAAGCATTTCATCAGCTGTTGTCATACCTGTTTCTGTGATAACACGATAATGAAGATGGCGAACAGCTTTGATTCCGTTGATGAGGCTTGGTGCTTCTGTCGCGTTAGGCTGGTGAATCAAGCCCTTGTAACCATCTCCGTTGGTACGAGGTTTGGCAGTATAAACACGCATAACCATAAAGATACGGTCTGCCACTTCTTCTTGCAAAGTTGCCAAACGCTTGGCGTACTCAAGGACAGCTTCTTCATTGTCAGATGAGCATGGCCCGATTACCAAGAGAATCCGCTGGTCTTCTCCACGTATAATGGCTTCTAGCTCTTTATCGCGCTGTGATTTTCTCTCTAAAGCTTGACCTTCTAATTTTGATAAGGCACGAACTTCTTCAATATTAATTTTAGGACTTTTTGCTGTAAATACCATAACTCATCTCCTTATAAAGCAAACGGATACCAAGTAAAAATTTACTTTTCACAAGGTATCCGCCTCTAAACTATCTCATTTTATTGTCTTTTACCGTGACAGTTTTTAAACTTCTTACCAGAACCACATGGGCAAAGTTCATTCCGTCCAATCTGACTCAAATCCAAATCTTCTGGTATATTTGCTTGGTGGGCAGCGATATTACGAGTCGCTGTTGTACTGATATGGTGTTCTGCTTGTGGTCTTTCTTGTTCATGAATTTGTGCTTTCATCATCAAGCGTGTCACATCAAACTCAATCGAACCAATCATATCATTAAACATACGGAAACCTTCTGCCTGATACTCAACAACAGGGTTGTTCTGAGCATAGCCACGAAGCCCAACCGCATTACGCAATTGATCGAGGGCATCGATATGATCTGTCCACTTGTTATCTACCACTCGTAGAATCAAGACTTTTTGGAACTCTTTAACTGCTTCTTCATCGCGTAGTTTTGAAACCTGACTATCATAAACCTGCAAGGCACGTTGGAAGAGCTCTTCCTTGATGGCCTTATCAGACAAACCTGACAAGTCTTCGATTGTAATAGAATCTTCAGGAAGCAAGTTGTACTTAGCAAAGTTCAAAATTGCTTCTAGTTTTTCATCTTGTTTTGCACGCGCATGACCATCAACGACACGACCAATCGTGCGTTTGATCATAGAGTGAATTTCAGGTGCCAAGTCACGATCTGCAGTGATAACGTCGTAACGTTGAGCGTAGATAATCTCACGTTGTTCACGCATGACGTCATCGTATTGAAGGACTTGTTTACGAGTATCGTAGTTATTTCCTTCAACACGTTTTTGCGCTGCCTCAACCTGACGTGTCAACATACGAGACTCAATCGCCTCTTCAGACATATTCAAGCGTTCAAAGATTCCCTTCAAGCGTTCAGAACCAAAACGTTTCATCAAATCATCTTCAAGAGATAGGTAGAATTGTGACTCACCTGGGTCTCCTTGACGACCTGAACGTCCACGAAGCTGGTTATCGATACGACGGCTTTCATGACGTTCTGTTCCAATCACACAAAGTCCACCAAGTTCACGAACACCTTCACCAAGCTTGATGTCGGTACCACGACCAGCCATGTTGGTTGCGATGGTAACAGCACCACGTTGACCAGCATTCATGATGATTTGGGCTTCTTTATAGTGGTTTTTGGCATTCAAGACCTCGTGAGGAACGCCAGCTGCGACCAATTTCTTAGAAATGTAATCACTGGTTTCAACCGCTACTGTACCAACCAAGACTGGTTGACCTTTTTGGTAACGAGCCTTAACATCTTCGACAACTGCCTTAAACTTAGCCTCGATACTTGCATAAAGAAGGTCTGAGTGGTCAATACGTTGAACAGGACGGTTTGTTGGGATTGGAATAACACGAATGTTGTAGATTTCACGGAATTCTTCTTCCTCAGTCTTACCTGTACCCGTCATACCAGACAATTTCTTGTACATACGGAAAAGGTTTTGGTAAGTGATTGAGGCAGATGTCTTGGTTTCATCCTGGATTGGCACACCTTCTTTAGCTTCAATGGCTTGGTGCAATCCATCAGAATAACGACGACCTTCCATGGTACGACCTGTAAATTGGTCGACAATCAGAATTTCTTGCTCTTCGCTCACCACATAGTCAATATCGAGAAGCATGATGTAGTTGGCACGAAGGGCGTTATCGATAAAGTGAGTCAAAGCTACGTTTTCGATGTCATAGAGGTTTTCAAGCTTGAAGTAGCTTTCAGCCTTGTCAATCCCTGAATCAGACAAACCAATAGTTTTAGACTGCACATCGATGATGTAGTCGTCTTTGTCCAAAGATTTTACATAGTGGTCTGCCATGTGGTAGAGCTGACTAGTTTCAACTGCGTTAGCACCTGATACGATCAAAGGTGTACGAGCTTCGTCAATCAAGATAGAGTCAACCTCATCGACCAAGGCATAGTTAAGCGGACGTTGTACCATGTTTTCAGCGCGAACAACCATGTTATCACGAAGGTAGTCAAATCCGATTTCCGAGTTAGTTGAGTAAGTAATATCACACTCATAGGCTTCTTTTTTCTCCATTGGAGATTTGGCAGCCAAGTTAATCCCTACTGACAAACCAAGCCATGAGTACAATTCACCCATCTCAGTCGCGTCACGTTCTGATAGGTATTCATTGACCGTAACTACGTGCACCCCTTTACCTGAAAGAGCATTGAGGTATACGGGCATGGTCGCAGTCAAGGTTTTCCCTTCCCCTGTACGCATTTCTGGCACGTCACCATGGTGAAGAACGATTCCTCCCATGACCTGAACCTTATAAGGGAAGAGACCTAGAACACGTTTGGCACCTTCACGGACAACCGCAAATGCTTCATAAAGCAATGAATCCAGTGATTCTCCATTTTGATAACGTTCTTTAAATTCAACTGTTTTTGCTTTTAGTTGGTCGTCAGTCAAAGCAGCCATTTGGTCTTCGTATTTGAAAACCTTGTCAGCCATCTTTTCCAGACGACGGATTTCTCCTTTATCATTTTCGATAATTGTTTTTAAAATATTAGCCATGTTTTTCCTTACTTTAAATTCCGAATATTTTAGAATGTTCTTTTAATTTTAGCACAATTACTGATTATTTTCAAGGAAGAATCCCCATTTTGAAAAGGAAAAAGAGGCTAGTTCCCAAGCTAACCTCTCTGACTTTTATGATACTTTAATTGCCAAAAATCGGCAAAATCGCAAATAGGATAAATAGATTAATCCAAAGAGAAAAACAGCAGATCAATCCAAAAACAAAGAGACTGACTTTCTTGGACAGCAAGGCCATCAAAATAGACAGAATACCAAAAAATAGCAAGACTTTCTGTATGCTGAAGAGGTCAATCTTTCCCCCCCAGAATCGGACTGCCCCAAGGAAGAAAGAAGAAAGCAATCCAGATCAACAGAACTAAACCAATATAGACCTTAGAATAGCGTGTAATAAATGATTTTAGATGTGCCATAAGCCACCTCCTATAAATAAAAACCGATATAAATCAATGCCTTTTGCCCTTAGACTTTCCTAACTCCTTTCTTAGTCTAAGCATTTTTTTGAAAAAGATATAGTCTAACCAGTCACTGCCTAGAGATATGACTATCAAAAGCAATCCAACACCCCAAGCACTAGCATCTGATTCATGATTTAGAACAAAAGGGAAAAATAAGAATGAAAAAATTGTCATATCCAAGCTAAACAGAGCTAAAAGGGAAATATAAATCCAGTAAAAATAGTAGAAGATGGGGAAAATTTTACTGTTTCTGTCAGCATTGTCTATCCAATAGAAAAAATATAAACAAGGAAATAAGAGTATCAAATGAAACCAATTAAAGGACAGTTTCATCATCGACACCTCCTCTTTAAAATTGTTTTCTTTAGTTTCGTTCTATTAAATGTTATTACCAATATAAATCAATGTCTCCCCGCTTTAGACTTCCCTAGTTCCCGTCTCAAGCGAAGCATTTTTTTGAAAAAGATATAGGTTAACCAATCACTGGCAAAAGCGATAAGTAGTAATAATAACCAAATGCCCCAAGACTTGATGTCTGCCACATTTCTCAATAGGATATTGAAAAACAGGACTGAAAAAACTGTCCAAGCAAGGCTAAAAAGAGCATAGAGGGTGATGTAAATCCAGTAAAAATAGTAAAAAAATGGGAAAAATTTACTATCTCTATTATCCTTGTCAATCCAGCTGAAAAAGTAAATACAGGGAAATATGAGCAAGAATTTAAACAAATGTTCCATCATCGACACCTCCTTTTGATAGCGTTTTCTTTACCTTCATTCTATCAAAAAAATCTGGAAATGTCATTCCAGATTCTACTTTTTTATTTGCGCTTTCTTGCGATGAGATGGATTGGTGTTCCTTCAAATACAAAGGCCTTGCGGATTTGATTTTCCAAGAAACGCAGGTAAGAAAAGTGCATGAGTTCTTCTTCGTTGACAAAGATTACAAAGGTTGGTGGTTTAGTTGCCACTTGGGTCGCATAGAAAATCTTGAGACGTTTTCCTTTGTCTGTCGGTGTTGGGTTGATGGCAATGGCATCCATTATCACATCGTTCAAGACAGCTGATGGAATACGTGTGTTTTGACTTTCACTGATTTGCTTGATCATCTCAGGCAGTTTGTGAAGACGTTGCTTGGTCAAAGCGGATACAAAGATAATCGGTGCGTAAGGCAGATATTGGAACTGCTCACGGATATCTTCTTCCCAGTTTTTCATAGTGTGGTTGTCTTTTTCAAGCGTATCCCACTTGTTGACCACGATAATCATCCCTTTACCAGCTTCATGGGCAAATCCTGCGATACGCTTGTCATATTCACGGATGCCTTCTTCCGCATTGATGACCATTAAGACCACATCTGAGCGGTCAATAGCACGCATAGCACGCATGACAGAGTATTTCTCAGTATTTTCATAAACCTTACCAGACTTACGCATACCAGCCGTATCAATCATGGTAAACTCTTGACCATCTGTATCTGTAAAGTGGGTATCAATAGCGTCACGAGTTGTTCCAGCAACAGGACTGGCAATGACACGGTCTTCTCCCAATATAGCGTTAATCAAGCTTGATTTCCCAACGTTGGGACGACCAATCAAGCTAAACTTAATCACATCTGGGTTTTCTTCTTCATATTCATTTGGAAGATTTTCTACAATAGCGTCTAGCACATCCCCTGTACCGATACCATGGACAGATGAGATAGGCAGCGGTTCACCTAAACCGAGAGCATAGAAATCATAGATATCATTTCGCATCTCAGGGTTGTCCACCTTATTGACTGCGAGGATAACTGGTTTGTGGGTTTTATAAAGTTTACGGGCTACGTATTCGTCCGCATCGGTAATTCCTTCCTTACCAGACACGACAAAGACGATAACATCTGCTTCTTCCATGGCAATTTCTGCCTGGTGCTTGATTTGTTCCATGAAAGGAGCATCGACATCATCGATTCCTCCTGTATCAATCATGCTAAAGGAACGATTGAGCCACTCACCCGTTGCATAGATACGGTCACGTGTTACTCCTTCGACATCTTCTACAATGGAGATTCGCTCACCAGCGATCCGATTAAATAGGGTTGATTTCCCAACATTGGGACGTCCTACAATGGCAATAGTTGGTAGGGCCATAATTTCTCACTTTCTACAATAACTTCTTCTGTTCAAGATTTTTTCTAGTTGAGCTTGGTTCAGCTTGACCAAACTGTTCTGCTAGGCGCTGACTCCAGCTTGTGGTCGCACGCGCCCCAGCATAGTCCGCCTGTACACGGTCATAAGATTCGATTGCATCAGTTGACTGTTCTCGGTATTCTTCCTCAAACACCACTTGATTCAATGGCAAGCGAGGTTTGACTTCATGTTCTTCATTTGGCACACCTAGTGCCATCCCAAAGACAGGATAGGTGTAGTCAGGCAGGTTAAAAAGCTCTGCCACTTCTTCTGACTTGTATCGAACCAAACCGATAATCACACCACCATAGCCCAAGCTTTCAGCTGCCAGCAGGGCATTTTGGCCAGCAAGAGCCGCATCGACTGAACTAATCAAGAGACCTTCTACACCTTGAGGTTGGAAGGTATCCGTATGGAGTCGTGCTCCCTTTTCTGCTCGGTTCAAATCCCCGACAAAGAGAAGAAAAACAGCTGACTGGCGAATGGCTTCTTGAGGCACCAATTCATACAAGGCATCTTTCTTTTCTTGACTTCGGACTACAATCACAGAGTAAGATTGGAAATTCTTCCAAGACGAGGCCATTTGGGCCGCTGTCAGGATTTCAGTCAAGTCTTCCTGAGGAAGGGCTTGCTCCTTAAATCTTCGAACAGACTTATGAGCTTTCATCAGTTTAATCGTTTCTGTCATCGACGGTTCACTCCTTCTAAACGAGTCTCCTCAGCCAAATAACGGATGCGTTCCATGACTCGTCTGGCTTCCCAGGTTTCGTCATTTCCATGTTTCCCTTTAGCGAAATGTTGCTCCAATTCTTCAAAGTCGAAGTTGGAGGTGAAAAAGGTCGGTAAATTTTCCTGCATCCGATATTGAAGAATGACTTGTAGGATTTCATCACGTACCCAAGCTGTTGATTGCTCGGCACCAATATCATCTAAAATCAGGACTTCAGACAGCTTAATCTCATCTACCAGGGTCTTGACGTTGCCATCACTGATGGCATTTTTAGCATCAATGACAAAGCTAGGATAATGGAGAAGAGTGGATGAAACACCTCGTTTTTCTGATAAATCATGGGCTAAGGCAGCCACCATGAAACTTTTACCCACACCGAAGTCTCCATATAAGTAAAGACCTTTTCGAATAGCTGGATATTGCTCCACGAAGGCTAATAGCTTTTCAAAAACTGGCAAGCGCTCCAAATCATCCAAATCTACTTGAGCCAAACTAGCTTTCCTGAGACTAGCTGGCAGATTGATTAACTTGAGACGGTTCTTAATAGCCGCTTCTTTTTCCGCTGCGATTAGTTCAGGAGTTTCTTCATAAGAAACGTCCGCATAACCATGATTCATAACCAAAATCGGCTTGTAGCCTTTGGCAATATAATCCGTATCACCACGAAGAAACTTGTCTCTCTCAGTGATGTACTGATTAAACTTGGAGATACTGCGATTTAATTCCTCTGGAGTAAGGGATTCTTGCTGGATAAAGACCGCAACATCAGGGTCCTTCATGATTTTCTGAACCAAATCTTGATAATGAAAACGGCTAGGTTGACGTTTGAGTACGTCTCCGACACTTTCCATCTAATCTCCTCCTTTTTCTAATCGAGCTAATAGTTCTTGTTTCTTACGTTCTAGTTCCAGACGAGTTTCCTCGCTGGTTTCATTCTTATAATCTGGATTGCTCCACTTGGGTACATTGGACTTGGCAGGACCGGGTTTACTAGTCTTTTGAGCCTGACTCTTCTGTCCTCTCTCACGGATGCGCAAGACTGCCTCTTCTGCCGAATGAATCTTTTGATAGGCATAGTCATTGGCTACCTTCATGGCATATTTCTCGTTGATGTTTGCCGAATCCACCTTATTAAAGGTCAATAAGAGAATGATATTGATGACTTCATCCAGCAAGCCCAAGCTAGCCATCTGTTGCAAGAGTTCTCTTTCTGTTTGGGTAATGGTTCCCTTGCGTGTTTGCTTGATTTCTGCCAAGAACTGCAAGGCCGTTTTACTTTTGGCTTCTTTGATAATGGTCGTTTCCTTAGGACTAAAGTCAGAGGAAATCGGTTTTTGAGCAATTTTTTCCCGCATGCGTTTGGTTGAAATAACCTGGGAAACAGCTGTTGACTTAGCCAGTTGATAGGTTTCAAACCAAGTCCATTTTTTCTCCTCAGCAATGGCAAAGAGGTTTAAGACATCGGACTGCTCATCTGCAAAACGAAGCCCATCTCGAGCCATAAGCTGGCGAAAATGGTCCAAGTCAAAATCGTTGGCCACTTTCTTCTTGAGACCAAGGTCTTCTTGACTTCCCTGTTCTGCCAAGTCTGGAAAGACTTGATTGAGTGAGACAGGTATTTCTTCTCCCTCAGCACTCTCAACTTTCAAATCCTCCACAGCCGAGTCGCCAATCTTTTTCTCTAAAAGTCTACGATAAACAGGATGCTCCAAGAAATCTTGACTTGAAAGAGGAGCATGGATAACTATCTGATAGGTATCACCCTTTTGATAGAGGGTCAAGAGATTAAAAGCAGATAGGATTTTCAAAGATTTTAAAAGTCTGTCCATCCCAAAATTGAGATGATTGAGAATGCTTGAAAAAAGGTATTCCTTTCTGCCATTATCCCAAAAACTAATCGTATAAAGATAAAGGCTCAGTGCCTCCTGACCGATAATCGGGAGGTAGCACTGTACCAGAGATGAGGTATCTTGCGACACCCGATTATTCTTTAGATAAGAAAAACGGTCAATTGGCTTCATTTATCTTTCCTTTTTCTTTTTAGAGGACTGGGTGATTTGTTGGAGCAGGCTCTCTAACTCACTAACATCCTTAAAACTACGATAGACACTGGCAAAACGTACATAGGTAATCTCGTCTAACTCAGCCAACTCCTCCATGACGAGTGAACCAATGTCCTCACTTTGAATTTCATTTTCATTTCGACCACGGAGTTTCTGTTCGATACGATTGACTACCATGTTGATTTCATCACTTGACACAGGACGTTTCTGGGCTGAGCGGATAATCCCATTAAAGATTTTATCTCTGGAGAATTGTTCCCGTGTGCCATCTTTTTTAACAACCACTAAGGTTCTTTCTTCTACCCGTTCGTAGGTTGTAAAACGATGTTGGCATTCATCGCACTCACGTCTTCTACGAATGGTGTTCCCTTCTTCTGCTTGGCGACTATCGATAACACTTGACTTGGTAGCCCCACATTTTGGACAACGCATCCTTTCCCTCCTTATCGTTTTCTTTTCATTATACCATTTTTTAAGCGATTCCCAAAACAATTCTTCTTTTTGCTTGACAAGTTTTTTGTTTTGTTGTATTATTTAATTAAGACAAAGGGATAAAAGAAAGGAGACCAAGATGTCCTGGACATTTGACAACAAAAAACCCATTTATTTACAGATTATGGAGAAAATCAAGCTTCAGATTGTCTCCCATGCACTGGAACCCAATCAACAACTTCCAACCGTGAGGGAGCTGGCGAGCGAGGCTGGTGTCAATCCCAACACCATCCAAAGAGCCTTGTCAGACCTCGAACGAGAAGGATTTGTTTACAGCAAACGGACAACTGGACGATTTGTGACTGAGGATAAGGCACTGATCGCCCAATCTCGCAAACAACTATCAGAAGAAGAATTGGAACACTTCGTTTCCTCCATGACCCATTTTGGCTATGAAAAAGAAGAACTACCAGGCGTAGTCGGCGATTATATTAAAGGAGTTTAAGCCTATGTCATTACTAGCATTTGAAAATGTATCCAAATCTTATGGAGCAACCCCAGCCCTTGAAAATGTTTCTCTTGACATCCCAGCTGGAAAAATTGTTGGTCTCCTTGGGCCAAACGGCTCAGGAAAAACAACCCTGATTAAACTAATCAATGGCCTCTTACAACCAGATCAAGGACGTGTCCTCATCAACGACATGGATCCAAGCCCAGCAACCAAGGCTATCGTAGCTTATTTGCCGGATACGACCTATCTCAATGAACAAATGAAGGTCAAAGAAGCCCTAACCTACTTCAAGACCTTCTATAAAGATTTCAATCTTGAACGCGCCCACCATCTACTTGCAGATCTTGGCATTGATGAAAATAGTCGTCTCAAGAAACTATCAAAAGGAAACAAAGAAAAGGTACAACTGATTTTGGTTATGAGCCGTGATGCCCGCCTCTACGTTTTGGACGAACCAATTGGCGGGGTGGACCCAGCAGCCCGTGATTATATCCTCAATACTATCATCAACAACTACTCCCCAACTTCTACCGTTTTGATTTCTACCCACTTGATTTCTGATATCGAGCCAATCTTAGATGAAATTGTCTTCCTGAAGGACGGAAAAGTCGTCCGTCAAGGCAATGTAGATGATATTCGCTACGAGTCAGGTGAATCCATCGACCAGCTCTTCCGTCAGGAATTTAAGGCCTAAGCAAAGGAGATTATTATGTTTTGGAATTTAGTTCGCTACGAATTTAAAAATGTTAACAAGTGGTATTTAGCCCTTTACGCTGCCGTGCTAGCCCTTTCTGCCCTTATCGGAATACAGACACAAGGCTTTAAAAATCTACCTTATCAAGAAAGTCAGGCTGCTATGCTACTTTCTCTAGCTACAGTCTTTGGTGGCTTGATGCTTACACTTGTGATTTCAACCATTTTCTTGATTATTAAACGCTTCAAAGGTAGTGTCTATGACCGACAAGGCTACCTGACTTTGACCCTTCCAGTATCCGAACACCATATCATCACTGCTAAATTAGTCGGGGCCTTTATCTGGTCTATTGTCAGTACTGCTGTACTCGTAATCAGTGCTTTTATTGTTCTGACTCTAACGGCTCCTGATTGGTTTGTAACTTCTGACTTGATTCCATTTATAGAAACACACCTCCCTCAACTCTCTCTTATGGGGATATCCTTCCTACTAAATACCATTTCTGGAATCCTCTGCATCTACTTGGCAATTTCCATTGGACAGCTGTTCAATGAATACCGTACTGCACTGTCAATTGTAGCCTACATTGGTATCCAAATCGTCGTTGGCTTTATTGAACTCTTCTATCGTTCTAACCCTGGTTTCTACTTCCCATCAACCACTGGAGGAGCTGATCAGTTCCAGATGGGCATTATCATGACTATTCTGGAAGAAGTTATTCTTATAGCCATCTACTATCTAGGAACTTATCACATCTTGAAAAACAAGGTTAATTTACAATAAAAAAGGCCCAGCTAAAAAGCTGGGTTTTGATTTAACTTAATATCAAACTGGCTACGATAGGGCTGACAAAGACATAGAGAATACCGGTGACACCGATAGCCAAGCCACCCATGGCTCCTGCTACAGAGCCGTATCGAAAGGCTGTTCCCGTTCCGACTGCATGGCCTGTGCCTCCAAGGGAAAGCCCAACAGCTACTGGATCGTCAATTTTCAACCACTTCAAAAGGGTTGGTCCGATAACACTAGTCAAAATCCCAGTCGCCACTACGACAACCAAGGTCACGGTGGTCAAGCCTTGCAATTTTTCTGTAATTCCCACTGCCATAGCGGTTGTCACTGACTTAGGAAAGAGAGAAATGGCTAGGAAAAAGTCCATGCCAAAGATTTTAGCCACAAGGGCTGTGAAAGAGGTATTGACCACTACCGCTAACAAACTACCAAAGAGAATACTCCGAGCATGGTGCTTCATCAAATGAAAACTCTTATAAAGCGGAATCCCTAGAGCCACTGTCGATGGGACAATCAAATTATTCAGATAAACCCCACCTTGGTAATAATCTTGGTAAGAAATACCCGTCGCCTTTAGAAAGATAATAATGAAAACAGCTGACAAAAGCAAGGGCGTTGTCAAAGGATGGGGAAAACGTCTGTAAATCAGCATTCCCACTAGATAGGCTAGGATAGACAGGGCAAGCCCAAACAGGGGATTGGAAACAAATTCACTCATTTGGCATCTCCTTTCTCATAATCTCCCTCAAACCGTCTCTTGATGAACTGAACCACCAAGGCAATGAGGATAATGTTGATAACAGCCGCAAAAAAGACAATCAAAACGATGGGCAAAAGATAGGGAGCAATCACATCAAACTTTTCCATGATTCCCACTGCTGGCGGCAAAAAGAGAATGGTCATATTGGCCAGCAAAAAATTCCCCACCATGTTGACATGCCTGGTTCTCAGCCACTTGAATTGTAGGGCTATAAAGAGAATAATCAAACCGATAATACTGCCGGGTATGGGCAAATGAAAGAAACTAGAGATCCCCTCTCCGATTAGAGAAATCACAAAGAGAATCATTAATTGAACATATAATTTCATCCTAAACTCCACGAAATAGACTTCTTGCATACCAGTTTACTCTTTTTTCAGAAAATTTCAAGGAAATACACAAGAGTTGATGAAAGTTTGAGAAGAAAGGGGATACAGGCAATTACAGACTAGTGAAAACAGGCCTAATTTAGGATAAAAGATTTCAGCGTCCTTCTTGCCAGCTCTTTTGAAAAGTAGTATAATTATTGCATGCGCAATCATCTTGTGATACAGTGATTGTCCGTTAATGGACTTTCTTCTATTTATGACTCTCAAAAGAAAGGAGATACTATGACCTATTTGGAAAAATGGTTTGATTTCAATCGTCGTCAGAAAGAAATTGAAGGTCTCTTGGAAGAGACCATTGCCCAGCAGAGTGACCAAAGTCTGACCTTGAAAGAGTTTTACCTGCTCTACTATCTGGACTTGGCCCAAGAAAAATCTCTACGCCAGATTGACCTGCCAGATAAACTTCATCTGAGCCCGAGCGCTGTTTCTCGGATGGTGGCTCGCTTGGAAGCCAAAAATTGCGGTCTACTTAGTCGCATGTGTTGTGATCAAGATAGACGCTCTAGTTTTATCTGCCTGACAGGTGATGGGCAAAAGACACTGGCCTCGCTACAAAAGGCTGTCGAAGAAAGCTTGGAAACTGGTTTGGATTTCTTGGTTTAAGATGATTTTAGAAAAAGTTGCGTGCGCAATCATTTTTCTTGACATTCTCTTTTACAAGGAGTAAAATAAAGTTATCATTAAACAAAGGAGTTTTTAAAATGATTGAAATTACCTATCTAGATGCCAGCAAGAACGAAAGAACTGTGACTTTCGAGTCTTATGAAGATTTTGATCGTTCACAACAAGCTTGCCTTATCGGCGTCGCAGACTACTACCCAGTCCAAAAATTAACTTACAACGGTCATGATTTGGACTACCATGGGACTTACGGAGATGTCTTCTTCTATCTCATGAAACAAGATTTAAGCCAATATAACTAAAAAAGGAGAAATACAATGGCAAAAGCAATTACAGATGCAACATTCGAACAAGAAACAAAAGACGGTTTGGTCTTAGTAGACTTCTGGGCAACTTGGTGTGGTCCATGTCGCATGCAAGGTCCAATCTTGGATAAATTGTCTGAAGAACTTTCAGAAGATGTTCTGAAAATCGTTAAAATGGACGTAGACGAAAATCCAAACACAGCTCGTGCTTTTGGAATCATGTCTATCCCAACCCTTCTTTTCAAAAAAGACGGCCAAGTGGTGAAACAAGTTGCTGGTGTTCACACAGCTGAACAAATCAAAGCCATCGTTGCTGAATTGAGCTAATCAACTGAGAGACCAAGTACTTTCTTTGGTCTCTTTTTTTCTTGCCCTTTGCCATTTTTCAAAAAATATGCTAGACTGTAGGTAGAATATTACGATGTTTGGGACATGCCATCGCTAAAAAAAACCTCTACTTGGTATTTTTTAGCTCCCTCAAGGGAGCTTTTTGCGTGCTCTGAACATTTCCCATTTTGGAAGGAGTACTATGAAACGTCAATCAGCCTTGGTCGTCTTTAGTGGCGGTCAAGATTCTACAACCTGCCTCTTTTGGGCTAAAGAACACTATGAAACTGTTGAAGCCGTCACCTTTGCCTACGGCCAACGCCATCATCTCGAAATTCAAATCGCTAGAGAAATCGCTAAGGAACAGGGGATTCGTCATCATATCCTAGATATGTCTCTGCTGGGGCAAATCACTGAAAATGCCTTGACTTCTGATCTAGAGATTGAGCAAAAAGAGGGAGAGATTCCCAATACCTTCGTTGATGGTCGCAACCACCTCTTTCTATCCTTTGCGGCCGTCCTTGCTAAGCAACGAGGCATTAAAGATATCGTGACAGGTGTCTGCGAGACAGACTTCTCAGGCTACCCCGATTGTCGGGATGTCTTTGTCAAATCCCTTAATGTTACCCTCAATCTTGCCATGGATTACGACTTCGTTATCCAAACACCTCTCATGTGGCTAGACAAGGCTGAAACTTGGGAATTAGCCGACCAACTCGGTGCCTTTGACTATGTTCGTGAAAAGACCTTAACCTGCTACAACGGGATTATTGGAAGTGGCTGTGGAGATTGCCCAGCCTGCCACCTACGTCAACATGGTTTAGATGTTTATCTCTCACAGAAAGGAGATGCCTAATGTTTTTTGCACCCAAAGAAATCAAACAGGAAACTGGGGAGTCTCTTGTCTACAATCCTCACAGAACCTTGGTATCAAAAGAGTTTACCTTCGATGCTGCCCACCACCTCTTTCACTATGAGGGAAAATGCAAATCCCTGCACGGTCATACCTATCATTTGCAGATTGCTGTCAGTGGATTTTTAGATGAACGTGGCATGACCTACGATTTCGGAGATATCAAAGCTATCTACAATAACTACTTAGAGCCCCACTTGGATCATCGCTATCTCAATGAGACTTTGCCTTATATGAACACGACTGCTGAAAATATGGTTTACTGGATTTTCCAAACCATGAACCAAGAGTTGCCAGACGAACGTGGTCTCCGTCTGGAATACGTTCGCCTCTATGAGACTCCGACTGCCTTTGCGGAGTTTAGACGGGAGTGGTTAGATGACTAGGGAACGTGTCCTCAAACTACCAGTTTTGGAAATTTTTGGCCCAACCTTTCAAGGTGAAGGCCGTGCTATCGGGCAGAAAACCATGTTTGTCCGCACTGCTGGTTGCGACTACCACTGCGACTGGTGCGATTCTGCCTTTACTTGGGATGGCTCTGAAAAACCAACTCGTATGACAGCTGACGAAGTCATTGCTGCCTTGGATAAATTGGGGAGCTACGACTATGTAACCCTGTCTGGGGGAAATCCTGCTATCCTAGCAGCCAATATGGCCGAATTGGTCACCAAGCTCAAGGAACGCGGTGTCACTCTAGCTGTTGAGACCCAAGGCTCCCGCTGGCAAACTTGGTTGAAAGACATCGACCAAGTTACTCTCAGTCCCAAACCTCCTTCATCCAAGATGGAAGTCAACTTTGAGACCTTGGACTTTATCGTTTCCCAACTGGATCCAGACAAGGTCACCTTTAAAATCCCTGTCTTTGACGATGCCGATTTGGCCTTTGCCAAAGGCATTCAAGAACGCTACCAACCAGATATCCTCTTCTTATCGGCTGGAAATCCTGAGCCCAAGGCCACAGGCAATATTGTCCAAGACCAACTAGACCGACTCAAAGAACTTTGGGAACGCATCGCCGCTGATGATAGCTGGGGCAATGTCCGCGTCCTTCCTCAACTCCATACCCTCCTCTACGATAATCAACGTGGTGTTTAAAATTAGAAAGAAAAAATCATGTCACAACAAGAAGAAATGAAAAACCTAAGCCTACTGGGCAACAAAGAAACCAACTACATTTTCGAATATCAACCAGAAGTCCTCGAATCCTTTGACAATCGTCATGTGGAAAATGACTATTTTATCAAATTTAACTGCCCTGAATTTACCTCACTGTGTCCAATCACTGCTCAACCAGACTTTGCAACTATCTATATTTCCTACATCCCTGACAAGCTCTGTGTCGAGTCAAAATCCCTCAAACTCTACCTCTTTAGCTACCGAAACCACGGAGATTTCCACGAAAACTGTATCAACACCATCGGGAAAGACTTGGTTAACTTGCTAGATCCTCGCTATTTGGAGGTTTGGGGAAAATTCACTCCGCGCGGTGGCATCTCAATTGATCCCTACTACAACTACGGTAAGCCAGGAACTAAGTATGAAGGCTTGGCAGAACAACGCCTCTTCCAACACGACCTTTATCCAGAGAAAATTGATAACCGTTAAACTCATACGAAAAAGCCCTGTTCCTCGAGATGAGGAGCAAGGCTTTTTGAGTTTCAATTATTCTTCTGTTCCAAGGAAGTTTTTCGCAACAAGAGCTGCAAGAACTCCACCAAGGATTGGGGCAAGGATGAAAATCCAAACTTGTTGAAGGGCTGCGCCACCTACCAAGACAGCCGGTGCCAAACTACGAGCTGGGTTTACTGAAAGCCCAGTGATATTCAATCCAACAAGAATCATCGCCATCAATGACAAACCGATTACCAAACCAGCAATCGCGCTATTGCCCTTGCTTGCTGATGTCACAGTCATGATAACCAAGACAAACAAGAAAGTTGCGATTGTTTCAAACAAGAATCCACCAAAGACAGTGACTCCGTTTGCCAAGGCATTTTCACCAAGACTAGCAGTTGACATCCCTGAGTTAGCCAAGAGGAAGAATACAGAAGCAGATGCTAAGAAAGCTCCAACTACTTGTCCAAGGATGTAGTTTACAAGCTCTGAAGATGACAAACGTTTGTTTACAAACATAGCAATCGAAACAGCTGGGTTCAAGTGAGCACCTGAAATAGTTCCGATTGAGTAAGCTGCAACTACGATTGCCAGACCAAAGGCAAAGGCGATTCCAAGGTGACCAAGGCCATCAAGACCATTTCCAAAAACAACAGCTCCTGTCCCAACGAACACAAGCATGAAAGTACCGATTAACTCAGCGACAAATTTTTTCATTTTCTTTCTCCTTTTTTCAAAAACTAGATACTAGTCTATCAAAAGAGGGAAAGGGTTTCAAGAAAATTGTTTGGAAATTTTCAGGATAAAATTCTATAAAAACGGTAGTGTTTATTTGAAACATTTTTTCTAAAGGTATATAATATCAATATAGTTCTAATAAGTTATTTATTCCCTAATTTGAACTAATTTTTACAACTTTGCTGTTCTTTTATGAACGTTTGAATGGTATCGTGGATACCAAGGAGGAATCATATGTCTAAAGTTGCCATTGTCACAGGTGCAGGTCAAGGAATCGGTTTTGCAATCGCAAAACGATTGGTTCAAGATGGCTTTAAGGTAGGAGTCTTAGACTACAATCCCGAAACAGCTGAAAAAGCTGTTGCCGAATTATCATCTGAAAATGCCTTTGCTGTCGTAGCTGATGTTTCGAAACAGGCAGAAGTTGCCCAAGCATTTCAAAAAGTTGTTGACCATTTTGGTGATTTGAATGTTGTCGTAAATAATGCTGGTGTTGCTCCAACTACTCCTCTTGATACAATTACTGAGGAACAATTTACACGTACTTTCGGTATCAACGTTGGTGGTGTCATTTGGGGGTCACAAGCTGCACAAGCGCAATTTAAAGCACTTGGCCACGGAGGTAAAATTATCAACGCAACTTCTCAAGCTGGTGTAGTCGGTAATCCAAATCTAACTGTTTATGGTGGAACCAAATTTGCTGTTCGCGGAATTACGCAAACATTAGCCCGTGATTTAGCAGACTCAGGTATCACTGTTAACGCCTACGCACCAGGTATTGTTAAAACACCAATGATGTACGATATCGCTCATGAAGTTGGTAAAAATGCAGGAAAAGATGACGAGTGGGGTATGCAGACATTTGCAAAAGATATTACCCTAAAACGCCTATCTGAACCAGAAGATGTGGCTGCTGCTGTCAGCTTCCTCGCAGGACCAGATTCAAACTACATTACAGGACAAACCATTATCGTTGATGGTGGTATGCAATTCCATTAAGATACAGGAAAAGAGGTTGGAAAATGATTCAACCTCTTTTATTAGTTTTCATTATCAGGTAGGAGGATACAATAGAAACCCTATTACTAAGTAATACTAGTTAATCCCTAATATTGAAAAGATTGGATAGCTTCTTTCAAGTCATCTTGTAAACTATTTCTCTGGTCAAGTTGGACATAGACTTCCAACAGACAGGATCTAAAGTTGGAAAATTTGTAAAAATCCTCCCTTTCTTCTATCGGAAAATCAACCGTTTTTATCCAAGCAGTTACTTGCTCTTGCTCCAACTTCCCTTGTAAAATCGGTTCATAAAGCACTCTTGCTAAACGCCAATCTTCATCATCTGTAAAACGAATGGTAATTCTTTTAAACAGTTTGCCAAGTATGTCAAATACTTCATGAACTCTGTTTTTAGGAAAGTCTGGATGACAAACTACCTCTGTCAGTAAATCGGCTCCATGTGCAAAAGCGTGAACCCAACCATACTGACTTGAAAAACCTGTCGTGTCCTTTTCTTTTGAAAGATAGTGCAAACCTTGATTTAAAAGGACATTGCGAATTTCTGCTTTTAATCCCTGATAAAAAACCGATTGCTGGTTGGCATCCGCAAACAAGAGGTTTGCATAAACAAGTGCCCTAAAAGAACGTTCAAGTGTTGGCAGACCTACCTTATCAATCTCTTTATCTAGTCCTCCATCAGCTGAGACCACCTCAGCAATGAAATAAAATTGTTCCTGTGTAAATAGCTCTTCCTGAATCCCTCTAGCAAAGCTTGTAAAAACAAGGTCATCGCGAATTTCTGGAGAAGGATCTCCCAAATGGTCAAGCAACCACTGGATTTCCTCCTGATGATAACTTGGTTTTTCAACTGCTATTTTTCTTAGTAACTCTTGATACATGGGCAATAACTCTACACTTCTAACAACTGTTCAAAAAGCCGTCCTTAAATGACTTAATATTGAATTCTCAATTAAATACAATCTGATAAAAAATGAAGTAAATAACTATCAATACCAACTTACCGCAAGTTCAATTTTAACATCATGACCTTCAACGGCGTGTTTGAAAATAGCTACAGCCAAGCCAATTATAATGACGCTTAACAAACCCATAAACATCATTCTAGAACAATCTTTCTATCCCCCTACTCTCCCAACTGGGCACTGTAGGCAATAATCTGGTCAACTGTGTCTGACAAGAACTGAATGGTATCACGGAGTGGTTTGTCTGTTGAGATATCCGCTCCGATAATCATGGCTGACTCAAGCGGTGTCTTGCTGCCACCTGATTTGAGGAGGTTGAGCCAGTCTTCGGCTCCAGTTTCTGAATTTTTCAGATGGAGGTAACCCGCAGTCGAGATAACAAGACCAGCAGAGTAAGTGTAGCTATACAAGCCCATGTAGTAGTGAGCTTGGCGCATCCAAGTCAGAGCCGCATCGTCGTCAATTTCAATGGCACCTCCCCAGAAGTCTGTCAAGACTTCCTTCATAATGCTATTAAGCTTGCTTGCTCCAAATGTTTCTCCCTCTTCAATCAGTGTATAAACCTTGCGCTGGAAGGCTGCTTCCAAGAGGTGGGTAATGAAATTATGGAAGTAGGTATCTGTCAAGCGGTGGGCAAGAGCGAAGCGTTTTTGACGCGGATCGTCAGACTGGTGTTCCAAGTAATCACTTAAAAGCAATTCATTGAAGGTTGACGGCGCTTCGACATAGTAAGTAGACATGTGGGCGTTGAAGTAACTTTGGTGATTGTCTGAAAAGATGAATTGACCAGAATGCCCAATTTCATGAATCAGGGTATAGACATCACTCAAACGGCCTGTCCAGCTCATGAGGACATAAGGGTGCACGCGATATGGATCCGCCGCATAACCGCCAGAATCCTTACCACTATTGGCAGCAAAGTCCACCCATCGCTCTTCTTGATAGCGAGCAACTTCCTGACAATATTCTTGTCCCAAAGGTTCTACCGACTTCATGACCAAATCATAGGCATCGTCAATGGTCACTTCAGGATTTAGGGCGCTATCCAAGTCCAATTTCCAATCTGCAAAGGTCATCTTTTCAAGACCATTGACCTTGGCAACATGCTTGAGGTATCTCTGAGCGACTGGCGAAAATTCCTGCATAATGAGGTCAATCTGGCGATCAAACATGGCACGGTCCACTTCTTGCTCAGCCAAAAGATAATCAAAGACAGAGTCGTAACCCTTCATATCTGCCAATAATTTTTCAGACTTGACTTGGGCTAAATAGGCTGCCGCAGCTGTATTTTGGTGCTTACGAAGACCTTCTGAGAAGGAACGGAAAGATTTTTCACGAACCTCAGCATCCTCGTGATTTTGGTAGAAATTCTCATAGGTGACAAAGCTGTTTTTGTAGGTCTTGCCATTGACTTCAAAGTCGGCCATTTCAAAATCCCCAGCTCGCATCTTAGTGTAAATATCCTGCGGACTGTAGAAAACCTCGCCGAGATTGGTCAAGGCCTTCTCCACATCAGCCCCTAAATAGTGGGCTTTTTTTATTTTGGCCTGACGAATGGCAGCTGTTAAATGAGGCAATTTACCCAAACGGTCCAAGACTTCCTCATCTGCTACCATCAAGGCATCGTCAAAGAAGGTCAGAGCTACGCTGGCGTCTGTTTCAAATTCCATCCCAGCTTGGGCAATGTTGGCAAATTCGTCATTGCTATAGTCTGTCGTCTGAGGCATAAAGCCATAGTTGCCAATATGGCTCATCTGAATGTAGATTTGTTCCAATTCCGCAAAGGCCTTCTCGAAATCTTCAAAAGTGTGAAGATTGCCATTGTAGTCACGGCTAAACTGGTTGATGTCTTCACGAGCCTTCTCGATTGCACGCAAGAAATCCTCACGGTCTTGGTATAGGGCTGTTAAATCCCAAAGTTCCTTCTCTGGAAATTCTGAACGGTGTTTTTGTTCCATTTTCTTCCTCTTATTTCTCTAATTCTAATAAAACACTAAGGGCTGATAAAGCGTAAAGTGGTGCTGTTTCTGCTCGCAAAATACGAGGACCAAGTCCTGCTAAGACTGATCCCTTAGCTTCGAAACTCTCAATTTCTGCAGGTGACAGACCACCTTCTGGACCAAAGATAAAGAGCAGTTTAGCTCCTGTTTCAAGACCAGTGACCGCTTGTAAGAGCGCAGCGGCTTCTCCTTCTTTGGCCGACTCTTCATAGGCTACTATGATACGGTCAAATTGGTCAAGTTGGGCTAGAAAGTCTGCTTTTTTCTCAAAAAGCTTGATACTTGGAACAACATTACGCTTGCTTTGTTCTGCTGCTCCAAGGGCGATTTTTTCTAGTTTTTCAACCTTTTTGCCCAATTTCTTGCCATCCCACTTGGCAACCGACCAGTCGGCAGGAAAGGCCCAGATTTGGCTAGCACCCAGTTCGGTTACTTTTTGAGCGATGAACTCCAGCTTGTCCCCCTTGGGAAAGCCAGATGCGATGGTCACCTGGACTGGCAGTTCCACATTGTCATCTAGTTCTTCTACCAATTCAAACTGACGAGCTTCCACATCCAGCACGCGCGCCAAATGCTTGATACCATCATCAAAGACTAAGGTAACCTCATCATCTTCTTTCAGGCGCATGACCTGAAACATATGCTTGCTGGTCTCCTTGTCCTCGATAGTGACAGGAGAGACTGCACTGCCTTTGACAAAATACTGTTGCATGCTAGCCTCCAATCACACCGGAAATATCCTTGGTTTTCTTAAAGACACAGGCATTCCATTCCCCTTGAACCATGTGAGTTTCGAGGAAAAATCCAGCTGACTCAGCCGACTCGCGCACCATGTCCCACTTGTCCTTGATAATTCCACTCATGATGAGGTAGCCTTCATCCTTGACCAAGCGATAAGCATCATCCGTCAGATGAACGAGGATATCCGCCAAGATATTAGCTACAATCACATCTGCCTCAATCTCAACTCCCTTAAGCAAGTCTCCTGCTGCTACATGGATGTTTTCCATACCAGGGTTTAGCTCAATATTTTCCTGAGCAACTCGAACTGCTACATCATCCAGGTCGTAGGCAAAGATTTCCTTGGCACCAAGTAGCGAGCTGGCAATAGAGAGAACCCCTGAACCAGTCCCCACATCTAGCACAGTTTCGCCACCACGAAGAACCTGCTCCAAAGCAAAGAGGCTCATCTTGGTAGTTGGGTGGGTTCCTGTCCCGAAAGCCATACCAGGATCTAGCTTGATAATCTTTTCTCCCGCAGTCGCCTCATAGTCTGTCCACGACGGCACGATGGTCAAGTCATGAGTGATACGAGCTGGTTCATAGTATTTCTTCCAGTTGTCTGCCCAGTCTTCCTCAGCCAAGGCAGTCGTCCCCATCTTGACCTCACCCAAATCCATAAAGTCTGTCAATTCTGCCAGACGGGCCTGCAAGTCTGCCTCAACCGTTGCTACATCAACCGTATCAGGGTAGTAGGCTGTCACTACGATTTCTTCTTGCTGCTCAATCTCTGGGAAAATCTCGCCGAAGCGGTCAACATTTCCCACATAGTCCATACTATCTTCGATCGCAACACCTTGCGCTCCCAGCTCAATCAAGAGATTGGAAACCAACTCCTCTCCCTCACGCTTCACTGTAACTTTTAACTCTTGCCATGTTTCCATATTTAAGATACCAAGCCCGTAAAACACAAAGCCAAAATAGAAACTTCTCTGAAGACGCTTGTGTCTATGAGAAGTTTATCTTTTTGGCACAGTGTTTAGGGCGGGTTCAGTTTAGAAATTTAACCGAACCATCCTTTCTAATCACTTACTTTATAATAATCTTTTAATCTCTCTTGCAAATGAGGTACAACTTGACTGGAGCTAAGAAATTCCTTGACATTCATGAGCTGATAGCCCTGCCCTTCATCACCAAAGGTGATATTGTCAAACTGGTTCTGTGTTAACTGACCGACTAGAAATACAGATTGTTTATCCGCAAAAAGCATACTTGGATAAAACTTACTCCAAAGCAGACAATCCTCAGTCAAATGAATTCCCAGTTCTTCATAAACTTCACGCGCTGCGCACTCAAAAGGACTTTCATCCCCCTCGCGTCCCCCACCGGGCAGTTCCCACATATTGGGCCAGGGAATGCTTGCCTTATCATCGCGTAAGATAGTCAGAAGTTTATCCCCACAAAACAAAGCAATCTTACAGCCTGTGAAATCAGAAATCTCTATTTCCATGTCAAACTCCTAGTATCTCGGATAAGGGTAAAACTCTCCCTCTTCCAAGCCTACTTTTCCTTCTTCAAAGACTTCTTGGTTCCATTCCATGACAAATTCTTCTGCTTCTGGGTCTTCCAAAAAGTCCATGAGGGCATCTAGCCCAACCTCAGCAGTATCTTTAAGGAAAAGAGCAAAATATGCTAAAAATTCACGAGAAAATCCTTTTTTAGGCAAGTAAGGGATGACAGTCAAATAGTCTTCTGCATTGACTGTTGATTTAGCAGGATTGTAGAAAAGAACTGCTTCTTCAAAGAGAATGTCATCTGACGAAACCTCTCCATCTTCATCCACCATCTCCACACCTGCAGCATTTTGCGCTTCTAACAAAAAACTCACTTCAACCGCGTGGTTGCGCTTGTCCCAACTAATCTCATAATCAAAAGGAAAGTTCTTGTCCAACTCTTCTTGTAAAACATCTAAAAATCCATATGTTGCCATTTTGTCCTCTTTCTATGCGACTCTTAAATCGCCCCGATTGCTCGGAAATATGCTAAAATAGATACTACCATCTTACCACATATACATCAGAAAATCCACGCTAGAAAGGACTGCTATGCCAGACAATCTCGCGCTTCGCATGCGCCCTAAAACCATCGACCAGGTCATTGGTCAGGAACATCTGGTCGGGCCTGGAAAAATTATCCGCCGCATGGTGGAAGCCAACCGCCTGTCCTCCATGATTCTCTATGGACCTCCGGGAATCGGCAAGACCAGTATTGCCTCTGCCATCGCAGGGACGACCAAGTATGCCTTTCGAACTTTCAATGCGACAGTTGATAGTAAAAAGCGACTGCAAGAAATTGCGGAAGAGGCTAAATTCTCTGGTGGTCTCGTCCTATTACTAGACGAGATTCATAGACTAGATAAAACCAAGCAAGACTTCCTCCTGCCACTCTTGGAAAGTGGTCTTGTCATCATGATTGGGGCTACGACTGAAAATCCTTTCTTCTCTGTCACTCCTGCCATTCGCAGTCGTGTTCAAATTTTTGAGTTGGAACCTCTGTCTAACCAAGACGTCAAAGAGGCCCTTCAGATAGCTCTAAGTAATCCTGAGCGTGGTTTTGATTTTCCAGTAGAACTAGATGAGGATGCGCTAGATTTCATCGCAACCTCTACAAACGGAGACCTGCGTTCTGCCTTCAACTCGCTGGACTTGGCTGTTCTTTCTACCCCTGAGAATGACGAGGGCATCCGCCATATCACTCTAGACATCATGGAAAATAGTCTTCAGAGAAGCTACATCACTATGGACAAGGATGGAGACGGTCACTATGATGTTCTATCTGCCCTGCAAAAGTCTATCCGTGGCTCAGATGTTGATGCCAGTCTTCACTATGCTGCCCGCTTGATTGAGGCTGGGGATCTGCCAAGTCTCGCTCGTCGCTTGACCGTTATCGCCTATGAAGATATCGGTTTGGCCAACCCTGAAGCCCAGATTCATACCGTGACTGCTCTGGATGCTGCCCAGAAGATTGGGTTCCCAGAAGCCCGCATTCTCATTGCCAATGTCGTCATTGATTTGGCCCTTTCTCCAAAATCCAACTCAGCCTATGTAGCTATGGATAAGGCACTTGCTGACCTCAAAACATCAGGGCACTTGCCTATTCCGCGACACCTGCGTGATGGACACTACAGCGGAAGCAAGGAACTAGGGAATGCCCAAGACTATCTCTATCCACACAACTATCCTGGAAATTGGGTCAAGCAAGACTATCTGCCAGAAAAAATCCGCAATCATCACTATTTCCAAGCAGAAGATACTGGTAAATATGAACGGGCTTTGGCTCAAAGAAAGGAAGCTATCGACCGTTTGCGAAAAATCTGAAATCCTTTTCAAAAAATTGCACTTTCCTCTTGATTTTTTTTGAAAAAGTGGTATTATATAAACATAGAAACGCTGTGGTGTACGACTTCACACTTAAGTGTTGACCGACTATTTTTTGTATTATTAGGGAAACAAAAGTCTTCTAACAGCATGTAGGCCGTCTCACACGGAAACAGCTTCAGTTAGAGCGAGTTGCCCACCTGCTTAATTGCGCGGGTTCAATACAAACCGTGAAGTTTCGGCACCAATACAGCTTTTTTCTTTGCCTCCTTAGCTCAGCTGGCAGAGCAGCGGACTCTTAATCCGTGGGTCACAGGTTCGATCCCTGTAGGGGGCATCTAAATACAACAGGAAAAAGCCTTGTAAATCAAGGCTTTTTTTGCTTGTCTATAACTGATTTACCCCATCATTTGTCCCACATTTTAAATCTATCTTTTCTTTTTGAATCAAATTACATCTTTACAAATAGTGTAAAGCCAGTTACTTTTGCTTTGATGCCATACAATATTTTCATGTAGAGAAGACAAATTTTATCTTCTCTTTTTATTTTCAAAATAATAAAAACTGATTTTCTTTTCATAAATCAGACTGAAACTTCCAAATTTTCCATTTTGTTTATTGACATTTCCTCTAAAAAGGTGTATAATATTTTTATTATCAAACTATACTATACTATACTATATAGGGGGTATTGAAATGAAATTTTCTAATCGTTTACTGCTATTCCTTGCAGGAGTTGTTTTTGTCCTTTTAGGACTTTTCCTATTTACAAACCCAGTAGCTAATCTTGTTGTTTACAGCTGGTGGATTGCATTTGGTTTACTGGTTTCTTCTATAGCAGCTATTTTAGGCTATTTCTCTGTACCAAAAGAGCTTCGCTCACCAGCTCATCTTTTCCAAGGGATTGTTAATCTTCTCTTAGCTCTTTACCTCGTTGCCTATGGCTTTGTGACGCTGCCAGTTGTCATTCCAACTATTTTAGGAATTTGGTTAATTGTAGAAGCCATTATAGCTTTCTTTAAAGGCAATCGTCTGGGATTGATTTTCCCTATTATTGGCAACCATATCATGTGGATAGCGTTGCTTGCATTTTTACTAGGTCTAGTGATTTTGTTCAATCCAGTAGCTACAAGTGTCTTTGTCGTTTATGTCGTTGCCTTTGCATTTTTAATTGTTGGTTTCACCTATATCCTTGATGCCTTTCGTAAATAATCTAGCTGCCATTTTGGGCATATTAAAAAAGCTGGGAAGTTACATTCTCAGCTTTTTATTTGCCTTCTTAGATCAGTTGGTAGAGCAGTAGACTCTTAATCTATGGGTCGCAGGTTCGAGCCCTGCAGGGGGCACATCTAAATCAACAGAAATAAGCCTTGAAACCAAGGCTTTTTTTAACGTCTAATAGCTTTTTGTAGAAAAGTATTTAAAAATAGAAGAGAAGAGAATCTCTCACTCTCTTCTCAGTATATCTTATTAAATTTAGTTTTTCTTAATCTACCTGATTTTCCTTTGCAACGACAAATTCTTTAACCAGTCGATAGATAACAGCAAATACGGGGGTAAAGAATATCATTCCAAGTAGTCCGAAAAGATTCCCTCCGATACTAGCAGCCGCAAGCGTGAAAAGGGCTGGTAAGCCAATAGATTGACCCACAACTTTGGGATAGATAAGATTTCCCTCAATCAGTTGTATGATTTGATATAGAAGAAGAGAAAGTAAGGCTTGAGTAGGACTCACTGTGAAGATAAAAATCGCTCCCACAACACAAGCAATCATAGGCCCTACATAAGGAATGAACGATAGCACTCCTGCAAAGATACCTGTCATTACTCCATAGGGTATCCCAAACACGCTGTAACCAACCGCTATCATAACTCCTATGATAACTGCTTCAATCAGCTGACTCATCAAAAATTGGTCATAAGTCTCTAGTGCTACTTGTCCAATGTAAGTCAACTTTATCACCACCTTCTCTGGAAGAAAAACTTTTAGAAGTCGACTCGTCATCGCTGCCAAATGTTCCTTACTGGATAAAAATAAAAAGGTGAAGACTATAATCAAAAAGGCATTCATCAAACTTGAAAAAATATTGCCGATATTACTAGTCAGACCTGATAAAAAACCTATCAAAGCTTGGCTAATAGAACTAGATTGTCCCTGTATGCCTGATACGATAGTTGACAACATGTCTTTGGTTACAAATTCCGAGCTGCCTAGCAATTTCCCAAGTTGAGTAAGGACTGTTGAAAGGACTGTTCCCAGCTGACTAATAGTCTGGGCTAGGGTTGGCAGCACCAAAACCAAAAGAGCAATCACGATTAAGATAAGAGCTAGGAAAACAAGTACCATGGCAATCGGACGACGCAACTCTGCCTTTACCTTCAATTTAACTAAGTACTGTTCAATTTTTTTCATAGGAACATTAAGCACAAAAGCAATAACAGCACCATAAATCAAGGTTGATATTACATCAAAGAGAGAGATTGCTCCTGATATAAAGCTCGATGCATTCAGAATTACAAGAGTAACCAGCCCTATAAAAAGTATTAATGGGGTGTATTTTTTTACTAAATTCATAAATTCTCCTTAATAAACATGTTTAGATACGACTATACTATTTGGTTTTTCAAACTCTCGGTCAAGGTAAGCTTGGTAAGTTCCTGGTGCGATAAATCCTTTGGGTGAGAGGATATCGGTGCCAGCCTGACCGACTATGGTATCAGCCAAGAGCACACAGTTTGTAGATAAGACAAAGTAGGATTTAAACTTAGATTTGATAAATTTATAAAGTTCCCCATCTGTCTCATGTCTGATTTTATAAGCGTAGGTGTAGTCTTCCTTACCATCACCTGTCATGATTTTATCTGCACTTGGCTCCCATGGAATCGTCAGTTGTTTCAATTCAGCCAACTTTTTCTGAACTGCTTTTTCCATTTCAGGCGTCAAATCTATCCCATAACCAAAAAGCGTTTTTTGACTCTCACGTTTACATAGGTCAATGTACTTGTCACGATCACAGAAATATAAGACACCATCTCCTACCATGCCAAATAAGGTCTCAGAAGACGGATCATAGTTGCCATAAGAAATAACACGGCCTTGATAGCAGATATCCACATGACCAATTGCCGAAAACAGAGAGGTCTCAGCTGTATGAACAAAAATTTCAAGCTCCGCTGTCTTACCAGACTTCACCATTCCAAGATGGATATCCTCTCTCTCATCAGCATTTTCCTGCATGAATTTGTTGATTTTTGCTAAAGTTCTTGCAGGGATGAGAGCGGCTAGGACAATAGGTAAGCTAATTCTAATACGACGTTTGAGATGGTTTTTCCCAATTTCCCCTTCAAATAAGAAACCGTCACGGATATTGGACAGACCATAAAGGAAAAAATAAGCCCCTAATACAAAGAGTTGAAAGACAGAATTTCCTGTAGAGGACAAAAGACTAGTCCCACCAAGAAAAACTAGTACGAGTCCATCTAGTAAGAGACGAAAACGAGGTCGAATTTTGTTTTTGCGGTAGAGAACATAGGTGACAAGGTTAATACTAGCATGAAAAATCTGATAAACTCCAATCACAAGAGCCAAAATATAAATCGGCACATCCGTCGCAAGATTGGAGCCAAGCAAATATCCCAGCACTAACAATTTAACCAGTGCAACTCCCAAGGTGTCCGTTGACTGACTTTTTTTGAAAATACGTAATACTAAATCTAAGACCGTTGCTATCCAAGCTAAAAACAGAACCAGTCGAATAACTGTTACTGGCAACCAAGTCCCCGTGACCATCAAGATGAGACCTAGCAGAACAAACAAGAACCCCTGAGCAAGTAATTTCTTACCTGTCAGACCTAAAGATAGAATTTTCGCCATATAAAAACCTTTCAACAATAAAAATTAAACACTCCGATTAAACTGACTAGTAAATAGCCAACACTACAAACAGCCTGTGCCAGCAACATATGGTGACTAGAAATGACTGTAGTAATGTCACCATCTTGTCTTATGCACTTCTAAAATTTGTTATATTGATTAGAATCCAGAGCTTATAAAAACTAGCTAAACTCGAGAGATAGACACAATTGCGACGAAAAAATGTATAACCAATTCAACTTGTTAAGGTAAGAAAGCATTATTTCCAATCTATTAATTATTCATCTATTACCTATTATGACACAATATTCCCTATAGTTCAACTTTTTACTTGTTTTTATATTACACGGACTAAAAAGTTTTCAACAGTTGATTGCATTTGTTTTAATAAGTTTTAACCTTTCTTGGTTAGATAAAAAAAGAACCATACAGTTTAGAATCTGTATGGTTTTTGCCCCACTTTTGTCCCATTTTTAAATCATGACATTGAAAATACCTAAAATCACTTATATTTCAATATTTTTAATTGCTCTCAATATGAAAGTCCTTTCCAAATCCCTGTAGGGGGCATCTAAATCAACAGGAAAAAGCCTTGATTTACAAGGCTTTTTTGTGTAGTCTTAGCACTAAAAAACGATAGAAAAAACACCCCTTCTGAACTGCACCCCAAAAGTTAGACAGAAAAAACCTAACTTTTGTGGCGCAGTTCATTCGCGTCACATGAAGTTATTTAAGCATCTCCTTTTTTTTTACCATTTTCTGTTATAATAAATTGTACTTCTAAAATAGAAAGGTCTTAAGATGACAACTCTTATTAAACATAAACGTGTAGAATTTTCAGAACTTTTTTATGACTTAGTTTTTGTTTTTGCAATTTCAAAAGTAACTACTTTAATTGACCATCTTCATAACGGTATTTTGACTTGGAATTCTTTCCTTGATTTTCTCATTGCTACTTTGTTTCTCATCGATTCCTGGATGATTCAAACCGATTATACCAATCGCTATGGAAAGAACTCTTTATTTAACATAGTAATCATGTTTATCAAAATGGGAATTTTACTCTTTATAGCCAATATGATTGGACCTGATTGGCAACAATATTTTCATTATCTCTGTTGGGCTATTGGTACATTAACCCTTACCTTATTTTTTCAATATTTGGTTGAATTTTTTAGAAAATCAACCGATGATGCTAATCGGGAAAGTATCAAAGGTTTTCTATGGATAACAGGTCTAGGAAGTTTAGGATTCTATCTAGCAGCTCTTCTTCCTATTTACCTTAGAGTCTATATCTTATTTGCTAGTATTCTGCTAACATTTATTATGCCAAGTATCTTGCTTAATAAAGATAAGCATTACCAGGTAAATCTCCCCCATTTAATCGAGCGCATCTCCCTTCTTGTCATTATTATGTTTGGAGAGATGATTACGGAGCTAGCTAACTTCTTTACAATCGAGAATTTCTCGATTTATTCGGTTCTTTATTTCATTATTATGATTTCTCTGTTCTTGTTTTATTTTGGTCAATTCGACCATGCTATTGATGAAAAATCTAATCAAAAGGGACTATTTCTAATTTACAGTCACTATCCTATTTTCATTGGACTTCTTATGATGACCGTTTCGATGAGTTTTCTTCTGAATCCTGAAGCTAATCGTCTCTTTGCAACCAGCTTCTCTTATATCGGATTTGGCCTCTTTCAAGCTGCTGTCCTAGTAAATGGGCCCCATAACAAACACTATCTTCGCTATTCGAAAAGTTACTACTGTGTCCAAGCGACACTCTATCTGGCTGCCTTGATTCTCTCTTTAATCTTTGCTTCTAATCCTATAATAGTAGTGAGTATAACAACCATTTTAGCTCTAGCTATAGCCATTCATTTTATTTATTTTTATATGACACAGAATAAAAAATATTCCAAATCTAACTGGGGGCTCTTTTAATGAGTTTATAACATAAAAAAGCTTTGGGAACCAAGGCTTTTTTGATTTCTATCTAAACTTTTTCATAAGGTATTTTCGTGCAGGTGCTTCAACTATTTGAACGATTTCAAATCCTTCTTTTTGATAAAGGTGCTGAGCTGCTTGATTTGCCTCGAAGACATTTAGAGAAATACTATCTATGTCTCCATTTTCAAAGACCAAACTAACAAATTTCCTTAAAGCCTGCCTACCTAAGCCTTGTCCCTGTTTCTGGGGATTGATAAAAAATCTTCCAATATGAAGATTGCTGTCTTCTTGCCTGATTTTCTGGATAAGCCCCACAAACTCGTATCCATCAAAGATTGAAAAGAATCCTTCCAAATCTTGCAAAACTTGAATTGTCAAGGGAAAAGGAATCATTGGTCCCATCCATTGTTCTTGAAAGGATTTGCCTAGGGAGTTGGACCATTTGCATACGAGCTGAGCGTTTTCTGTGCTCACCTTTTCTTCAAAACGAACTATCATCTTTGCCTCACCATCTTATCTATGTTTCTCCATTATACTACTTCTCCTATTTTTTACGAATAGATAAGTATGATTGATATTTATTTTTTTCTTGTCGGGAGCATTCTCGCTTCCTTTCTTGGTTTGGTCATTGACCGCTTTCCAGAGCAATCTATTATCCAACCTGCTAGTCACTGCGATTCCTGTCAGACTCGCTTGCGTCCCTTAGATTTGATTCCTATTCTCTCGCAGGTGCTCAATCGCTTTCGCTGTCGCTACTGCAAGGCTACATATCCTGTCTGGTATGCCCTCTTTGAACTAGGTTTAGGACTCCTCTTTCTGGCTTGGTCATGGGGCTGGCTTTCCTTGGTACAAGTCGTCCTCATAACTGCCGGTTTGACCTTGGGTATCTACGACTTTCGCCATCAGGAATATCCCCTACTGGTCTGGATGACTTTCCACCTAATCCTCATGGCTTCCTCTGGCTGGAATCTAGTCATGGTCTTCTTCCTTGCTCTTGGAATTGTGGCTCATTTTATCGATATCCGCATGGGTGCAGGGGATTTTCTCTTTTTAGCTTCTTGTGCTATCGTCTTTAGCGCAACCGAATTACTCATCTTGATTCAGTTTGCTTCTGCGACGGGCATCCTGGCCTTTCTACTGCAAAAGAAAAAGGAAAGACTTCCTTTCGTGCCTTTCCTCTTACTCGCTGCCTGTGTAATTATTTTTGGTAAGCTACTGCTTGTTTGATAAAGTCCTCAATCGGCTCTCCTTGGTGGAGAGCTTTTACGATTTTTGAACCGACGATAACGCCATCTGACACCGCATTGAAGCGTTCTACATCAGCTTGACTAGATACGCCAAAACCTGTCAAGACTGGGATATCGGCCACTTGATGAAGTTGTGCCAAGTGCTTGTCCAAATCTGCGCGGTAATTGCCTGATTTCCCTGTCACCCCATTGATGGCAACCGCATAGACGAATCCTTCTGCCCCATCAATCAACTCTTTCTGACGCTCAAGCCCTGTCGTCAAACTAACTAGGGGAATCAAAGCGATGTCTGTATCTGCCAAATAAGGCTCCACAAAATTGGTATGCTCATGAGGAAGGTCTGGAATGATCAAGCCCTTAACCGCTGTATCTGCCAAATCTTTGACAAAGTTCTCCACACCGTACTGAAAGAGAGGGTTGAAGTAGGTCATGATGACAAGTGGAACCTCTGTTTCAATGGTTTTCAATGTTTCAACCAAAGCCTGGGTAGAGGTCCCGTGGGCTAAACTGCGCAAGCCAGCTTCTTCGATAACAGGTCCATCTGCAACAGGGTCTGAAAAGGGAATACCAACTTCAATAGCCGAAACACCCAAATCTTCTAAAAAGTGAATTGTTTCAGAAAGACCGTCCAAACCTTTTTCGTGGTCACCAGCCATGATATAGGGAACGAAAATTCCTTTTCCAGCTGCTTTAATAGCGTTCAATTTTTCTGTTAGTGTCTTAGGCATAAGTTTCTCCCTTCTTTACTGCATCTGCTTCCAAGCGGTCTTTGACTTGAACCACATCCTTGTCCCCACGACCTGATAGACAGACAATCATAGACTTTTCTGGTCCAAGTTCTTTGGCCAATTTCACTGCGAAAGCAATGGCATGACTCGATTCCAAGGCTGGGATAATCCCTTCCACACGAGACAAGAGTTGGAAACCTTCCAAGGCTTCTTCGTCTGTCACAGGGACATAGCTGGCACGTTTAATATCGTGGTAGTGAGAATGTTCTGGACCAATACCAGGATAGTCCAAACCTGCTGAGATAGAGAAGGCTTCAAGAATTTGACCATGGGCATCTTGGAGCACATCCATGAGGGAACCATGAAGGACACCCGGACGACCCTTGGTCAAGGTAGCTGCGTGGTGCTCCGTATCCACACCAAGTCCAGCCGCTTCAGCCCCATACATAGCTACAGACTCATCTTCTACAAAGGGATGGAAGAGCCCGATAGCATTAGAACCACCACCAACACAGGCTACTAAAGCATCTGGCAGATCTTGTCCTGTCAAGTCACGGTACTGTTGTTTAGCTTCTCGACCAATAACGCTTTGGAAGTCACGAACGATTTCTGGGAAAGGATGAGGCCCCAAGGCAGAACCAAGAATATAGTGGGTGTCGTCGATATTTGCCACCCATGAACGAAGAGCTGCATTGACCGCATCCTTGAGCACGCGCGAACCGTCTGTCACTGCCTCAACCTTGGCTCCCAAAAGCTCCATACGGAAGACATTGAGGGCTTGGCGTTTGACATCTTCCTCACCCATGTAGATAGTACATTCCATGTTAAAGAGGGCTGCAGCTGTTGCAGTTGCTACACCGTGCTGACCAGCACCCGTTTCAGCGATAATTTTCTTTTTACCCATGCGTTTAGCCAGAAGAACTTGTCCCAAGGCATTGTTAATCTTGTGGGCCCCTGTATGGTTAAGGTCTTCACGTTTAAGATAAATCTTGGCTCCGCCAATATGCTGGGTCAAGTTTTTTGCGTAGTAAAGGGGAGTTTCACGTCCCACATACTGGCGCAAGAGTTGGTTCAATTCCTCTTGGAAACTTGGGTCTGCCTGACTTTCACGGTAGGCCTTCTCCAACTCCAAAACTGCTGTCATCAATGTTTCTGGGACGAAACGTCCGCCGAATTTTCCGTAAAATCCATCTTTATTTGGTTCTTGATATGCCATGCTTTACCCTCTCTATAAATCTTCTAATCTTTTCATGATCTTTTTGTCCGTCTGTCTCCACTCCACTTGATACATCTACTGCATAGGGAGTAAAGTGTTGAATTGCTTTTACTACATTGTCTTCATTAAGCCCACCTGCGATAAAGAAAGGCTGAGTTAGTCCAATCGTATCCAGTTGAGCCCAGTCAAAGGTCTGGCCACTTCCTGCCACAGGGGCATCAAAGAGTAGATAGTCTGCCTGAGAATTGGGCACATGACCCTCTCCATTCACCTGTACCGCCTGAATGCTGGCACAAGGCAAATCCTCAAACAAATCATCTTCCACCTGACCGTGAACTTGAACCAAGTCTAGGCCAACTTTTTCAATTGCTTCTAGCAATTCTGCCCGACTTGGTGAAACAAATACACCAACCTTTTTGACATCTGCAGGAATAAGCGTTGCCAGCTCAGCAGCCTGATCCAAAGTCACCTGTCTTTTACTAGGTGCAAAGACAAAACCGATGTAGTCTGCTCCTGCTGATACAGCTGTTTCCACCGCTTCTTTGGTCGATAGTCCACAAATCTTAACCTTTGTCAATCTGCAACTCCTTGATTCTCTGGGCCACATCTTCTGCCTGCATAAGAGCTGTCCCTACCAAAATTCCGTTAAAGTATGGGGCTACTCGTTCCGCATCCTGCCCTGTGAAAATGGCAGATTCAGAAATGTACAAGCAATCATTTTTGAAATGTTTAGCCAAATCTACACTGGTCTGCAAGTCAACTTCAAAGGTGGTCAAATTACGATTATTGACCCCGATAATCTGGGCACCAAGTCTGTGAGCCACTTCTAGTTCAGCTAGATTGTGAGTTTCCACTAAAACCTCCAGACTAAGCTCTGTCGCGTAGTCATACAGTTCCTTGAGACGTTCTTCTGACAAGGCGGCCACAATGAGCAGGATGACTGTTGCACCTGCATTGCGAGCTCGAATGATTTGCTTTTCATCGATAATAAAGTTCTTGTTGAGCGTTGGAATCTGTACCTGACTGGAAATCTCCCGTAGATAATCCAAATGACCTTTAAAGAAAACTTCATCTGTCAGAACAGAAATCATCACTGCTCCGTTCGCTTCATAAGTCTGGGCCTGTTGCACAATATCCACATTGAGATTGATATCTCCCAGACTAGGGCTAGCTTTCTTGACTTCAGCGATTACCTGTAAACGGTCTTGGTGTTGTTTTAGATAGTCAGCCAAGCGATAGGTCTGGCGCAGGGGCTGGATTTCCTCCAGCTCCATCTGCTCAACCTCACGCGCCTTCTGCACCAAGATTCGTGCTAAAAATTCCTGACTCATTTTTGGTACTCCTGTAACAGTCTGAGTTTTTCAAGGGCCTTGCCACTAGCAATGACTTGACGAGCCAAGGCAACTCCTTCCTTGATGCTAGCTACCTTACCATTAGCATAGAAACCAAGACCAGCATTTAAAACTGTCGTTTCCAAGAATGGACTTGGTTCATTTTTAAGAACGCTAAGCAAAATTTCTGCATTTTCCTGAGCATTGCCTCCACGAATGTCTTCGATAGCGTAGTATTCCATTCCCAAATCCTCTGGAGTGAAGCTTGACAAGGTGATTTCGCCATTTTCCAGAAGAGCAATCTTGGTTGTTCCGTTCAAGCCGGCTTCATCCAGCCCTTCTGGTCCAGCAACCACGATGGCACGTTTGCGACCCATGTTTTTCAAAACCTGAGCTGTACTTTCTAGAAGTTCTGGACGACTAATACCAAGAAGCTGTGTTTCCAAAGCCATTGGGTGAATCAGAGGACCAGTCAAGTTCATGATCGTTGGAATTCCCAATTCCAAACGAGCTGGCATGATGTATTTCATTGCTGGGTGCATATTTTTAGCAAAGAGAAAGACGATACCAGTTTTATCAAAGACCTTACCTAATTCAGCTGGTTTGAGGTCTAGGTTGATGCCTAAGGCTTCGAGGACATCTGCAGAACCAGATTTAGAAGAAATCGAGCGATTACCATGCTTGGCCATATGAACACCGCCACCAGCCAAGACAAAGGCTGCAGTTGTAGAGATGTTAAAGCTGAAAGACTTGTCCCCACCTGTACCACAGTTGTCCATAGCGTCATGGATTTCAGTTGGAATGTGTTGGGCATGTCCTCTCATGACTTGGGCAATGGCTGTGCGTTCCTCAGGTGTTTCCCCCTTCATCTTAAGAGCCAAGAGGAGAGAAGCAATCTGCGCCTCCGTTACACGCCCAGTTACGATACGCTCAATGACATCCGTCATTTCCACACCTGATAAATTTTCAAATTTTGCTAGTTTTTCAATAATCTCTTTCATCCTAGTTTCCTCACTTTACAACCTTCTCGATAAAATTCTGAATAGAAGACAAGCCATCTGGCGTTCCAATGCTCTCTGGATGGTACTGGAAGCCATAAATTGGAAGTGTTTTGTGTTGAATCCCCATGATGGCTTGGTCATCAGTCGAACGAGCTGTCACTTCAAAGTTTTCTGGCATTTCCTCAATCAAAATACTGTGATAACGCATGACCGCACGACCATCCTCGATACCTTGATACAAAACAGATGGTGCTTCAAAGCGGATATTGCTCTGTTTTCCATGCATGACTTTTGGAGCCAAACCTAACTTACCACCAAAGACTTCTGCAATGGCTTGGTGACCCAAACAAATCCCAAGAATCGGCTTCTTGCCAGTAAAATCACGAATCATGTCTTCCATCTTTCCAGCATCAACTGGCCAACCAGGACCAGGAGAAAAGACCAGACCATCTGCTTTTTCAGCTTCTTCATACAGCTTGGGATCATCATTTCTCAAGACCTGAACTTCTGCAAAATTCCCAATGTATTGCGCCAAGTTATAGGTAAAAGAATCATAGTTGTCAATCAATAAAATCATGGTCTTAGTTCTCCAATTCTAGTCATAGATTTAGCCTTGTTAATGGTTTCTTGGTATTCGTTTTGGGCGATGGAGTCGTAGACAATCCCTGCCCCGGCCTGCACATAGGCTGTTTGATTTTTGAGAATCATGGTTCGGATGGCAATGGCGAAGTCCATATCACCCGTCGCAGACAAGTAGCCGATTGCTCCTGCGTATACGCCCCGTTTTTCCGTTTCCAGTTCATAGATGCGTCTCATCGCGCGAATTTTTGGTGCTCCAGAAACAGTTCCAGCAGGAAGTGTTGCTTTCAAGGCATCCATAGCAGTGAGTTCTGGAAGCAAACGCCCCTTGACCACACTGGTCAAATGCATGACATAACGGAAGAGCTCCACTTCCATATACTTAGTGACTTGGACACTGGCCGTTTCAGAGATGCGACCAATATCATTTCGTCCCAAGTCTACTAACATTCGATGCTCTGCTGTTTCCTTCTCATCCGAAAGCAGGTCTGTCGCCAAAGCCTTGTCTTCTTCATCCGTAGCGCCTCTTGGTCGTGTCCCTGCAATCGGATTAGTTGTCACGATGCCATTTTTAACTGAAACTAAACTTTCTGGACTAGCACCGATGATTTGATAATCCCCAAAATCATAGAAATAAAGGTAATTAGAAGGATTAGTCACGCGGAGATTTCTGTAGAAGTCAAATGGATTTCCAGTAACTTCTGCTGAGAAACGCTGACTGAGTACACATTGGAACATATCCCCGTTACGAATCAAGTCACGAGCTATTTCCACCATTTCCTCAAACTTCTGAGGAGCGATATGGGGTTTGAAGTCTAACGGAGATAGATCCAAGTCTTCAAATTCATTTGGAGCAGAGATGCGTAATTCCTCAAGCACTTGGTTCAAGGCTTCTTCCAAGGCTTCTTGACTGCGCTCACTATAGAGAGCCTCCTCGATGACATGAATTTTTTCCTTCTTGTGGTCAAAGACCATGTAACTCTCATAGACGAAGAAATGCATGTCTGGCGTTCCAATCGTATCTTCAGGAATTTGACCAATTTCTTCATAAAGCGAAATCATATCGTAACCAACAAAACCAATGGCTCCACCACCAAAAGGTAGATCTGAGTGGTGCTGGCTCTTATGAGTCACTTCATAAAGAAAATCTAAGGGATCCTGATCAATCACTTGACCATTTTGATAAAGAACTCCATTTTCAAACTTAATCTCAAAAACTGGATTATAGGCTAAGATAGAAAAACGAGCTGTTTCCTTGTCTCTCGGAATACTCTCTAAAATAACCTTGTGTTGCCCCTTTAGACGCATATAAGCCAAGATTGGTGATAAGACATCTCCATGAATGATTCGTTCCATTGTAATTTCCCTTTCAGTTCTAATTCTAGTTCGTGGCGACTGTATGAAAAATCCCCACGCAAAATAACTTGCGTGAGGACGAAATTCGCGGTGCCACCTCAATTATAGGATTTCTCCTATCTCTCATTCCTGTCTCAGATACCTCCTGTAACAGGCTGTGCAATAAAGGGCACTCCCTTGAGAATTATGTTTTCTTCTCTTGTTTCAGATGGACCCAACCTTACAGCTTTCTCTGCTTGTTTCCAGCAACCACAAGCTCTCTGTGAGAGAAAGGACTGTAATTTTTCCATCTTTTATTTTTTAGCTTCTAGGTAGTCTGCAATAGCAGCTACGTCCTTGTCTCCACGACCAGAGACATTGATGATGATAATCTCATCTTTGCTTAGTTTCGGTGCACGTTTGACTGCTTCAGCGATAGCGTGTGAACTTTCAATCGCTGGGATAATCCCTTCAGTCTTGCTGAGAAGGAGGAGGGCTTGAACAGCTTCTTCATCCGTCGCAGCGACATATTCCACGCGACCTGAGTCTTTGAAGTAGGCGTGTTCTGGTCCAACACCTGGATAATCTAAACCGGCTGAGATAGAGTAAACCGGAGCCAGCTCTCCGTCTTCCTTAAAGACTGCATAGGTCTTCATACCGTCGACAATTCCGATACTACCTTTTGTCATAGTAGCTGCGTGCTTGTCTGTATCAAGTCCGTGACCAGCAGCTTCTACCCCAACCAATTTGACTTCTTCATCAGCCACATACTGTGAAAAAGCACCGATGGCATTGGAACCACCACCTACACAGGCAATAACGTAGTCTGGTAAACTGCCTTCTTTTTCTAAGATTTGACGACGTGATTCTTCACTGATGATCTTTTGGAACTCGTGGACAATTGTAGGATAAGGGTGTGGTCCTACAGCAGATCCCAAAACGTAGAAGGCTTCCAAATCATTCATCCATGCTCCAAAGGCTGCATCAACCGCATCTTTGAGGGTACGAGTTCCTGTTTCAACTGCATGAACTGTCGCTCCCATCATCTCCATACGGAAAACATTGAGACGTTGACGTTCTACATCTTCTGCCCCCATGTAGACATCACAGGCCATACCAAACTTGGCTGCAGCTGCAGCTGTCGCAACACCGTGCTGACCAGCTCCTGTTTCTGCGATGACACGTTTTTTGCCCATACGTTTAGCAAGAAGAATTTGCCCTAAAACGTTGTTGAGTTTGTGAGAACCAAGGTGGTTAAGGTCTTCACGCTTGAGATAAATCTTAGCTCCACCTAAGTGATCTGTCAAACTTTCCGCAAAATAAAGCGGTGTTTCGCGACCTGAATAGTCCTTCAAATAATGGCGAAATTCTGCCAAAAACTCTGGATCATCCTTGTACTTGTCAAATGTCACTTCCAACTCATCCAACAAAGCCTGAATAGGCTCTGGTACAAAACTACCACCAAATTGTCCAAAATAACCTTTAGTTGTCATAATTTTTTTCTCTTTTCTACTGTTTCCAAGATATGAAAAAGCCCACACACAGAATTAAACTCTGTGTGAGGGCGTTGGTAACGCGGTGCCACCTCAATTATAAAGGGACTATTTCCCTTTACATCTCTGCCTTGTCTAACAACAAGTTGCACTGTAAGGTGTGCGCACCGAATTTTCATTGTTTCAAATTCATTTTTAAAATCAGCCCACTTTCACTACTCCCAACCACCTGTTCACAATCACCACAGGCTCCCTGAAGATCAAAAATAGTTACTTTTCTGATTTGTTGAATTTATTTTAATACTTTGTTTTTTCTTTGTCAAGACTTTTTTACAATTTTTTTGATAAAGCTAGCACTTTTTCAGAAACTGTTTTGAAAGTCTCAATGATATAGTCTACTTCTTCATCGCTTAATTTAGTGTGAAGAGGGAGCGTAATTTCATTTTCAAAGAAGGCATAGGCCTTAGGATAATTCGCCATATCAAAGCCAAGATTCTTATAGGCTGTTAAGAGTGGAAGCGGTTTATAGTGTACGTTACTTGCAATTCCTGCTTTAGCCAATTCTTGAATGATGAGGTTGCGTTCTTCTAGGCTTGCTCCTTCTACATGGGTGATGTAGAGGTGGCGTGAAGATTCGACACTATCAGTCTTGTGTGCCAATGGATGGATACGAGAACCTGAAAAACCACGATCATAACGGTCCACGATGTCCTTACGCCGGCCAAGCAAACTTGGGTAACGATCCAATTGTACCAATCCAAGTGATGCCATGATATCTGTCATATTGCACTTGTAGGCTGGTGTGACAATATCGTATTCCCATGAGCCCAGTTGCATCTTGGCAAGAGCATCCTTAGTTTGCCCGTGAAGGGAAAGAATTTGGAATTCCTTGTACATCTCTTCGTCATCAATCGCTGGATTGGCTTTCCAAGTCGCACTTCCTCCCTCAGCAGTTGTAAAATTCTTAACGGCATGGAATGAGAAGGAAGTAAAGTCAGCGATAGAACCAGCTGGTTGTCCTTTATAAGTAGATCCCAAAGCGTGGGCACTATCAGAGACAATCACAATACGGTTAAAGGCCTTTTGCCACTTGCTTGAAGCATTAAAGAGATCACGTTTTTTCTCCACGACTTGGAACAATCGGTCATAATCGCAAACAATCCCTGCAAGCTCTACTGGGATGATCACCTTTGTCTTTTCAGTGATAGCTTGCTCCAGCAAGTCATAGTCCATCTCAAACGTATCTGCTTGAATATCCACCATGACAGGGGTCGCTCCTACGTGAGTGATGACACTACATGAAGCTGTATAAGTCATAGCTGGAACGATGACTTCATCTCCAGGACCCACTTCCAAAACACGCAAAATCAACTCAAGAGCTGCAGTCGCAGAGTTTAGGCAGACAGTCTTAGGCGTCTGTGTGTATTGAGACAAGCGACGCTCCAGCTCTTTTGTCTTAGGACCTGTTGTAATCCAACCAGAACGAAGGGTATCCGCTACTTCAGCAATTTCTGCTTCCGTAATATCGGGTGGTGAAAATGGAATATTGTAATTTGGCATTGATTTGCTCCTTTTATCTGTACTCATTTTCTCATGACTACTTTATTTTAGCACTTCAAACACGGTTTGAAACATGATTTTGATGTCTCCAAGGAAACTAAACTCTCGGAGATAGGCGAGGTTATAGCTCATCTTTTCAGGAAGGACGTGTTCGACATAGGCTTGGTCAACCGACAGACCTTTCTCCGTCATTTGACTGATGATGGTGTCCTCATCCTTGTAGTTGATGCTGGCTGGAGAGGTAATCCCTGCTGGTAAGAGCAAGGTCGCCATCATTTCAGGGCTATACTGCTCTGTGTAACGAGGCACTTCAGGTCGTGTACCGACAAAAGACATTTCGCCTTTAAGAACATTGACCAGCTGAGGCAGTTCGTCTAAACGGACACGGCGGATGAAATTGCCAACCTTGGTAATACGACTATCGTTAGCTGAAGTCACCAGACTTCCTTTTTTATCCGCATCCGTCACCATGGTACGGAACTTCCAAATCTTGAACCGACGGTTATACTGGGTCACGCGCTCTTGCTTGTAAATCACTGGCCCCTTGCTATCCAACTTGATCCAAATGCTCAAGATGAGAAAGATAGGAGAGGTCAGAATCAGCAAGACTACGGCTAGAATCCAGTCCAAACAACGCTTGAAAATCAGCGAACCCTTCCTTTTAGAGACAAGCTGGTAGTAAGACTCAACCTCGCTTGATTTCATTTCCACGGGCAAGTCTTCCCATTTCAGCATGCTGTTTCTCCTTTGTTTTTATTATACTATTTGTCAACATTTTTCATTATACCACAAAATAGAAAAGGCGGTGAAAGAAATCTGTAATTTGAAGGATTTCATTCTTACACTCAATGAAAATCAAAGAGCTAGCCGCAGGCTGATCAATGTGCAGCTTTGAGATTGCGGATAAAGCTGACATGGCTTGAATAGATTTTCAAAGAGTATTAGGACATGGCACCCGCTTGCAAACTATACATCTTGTGATAGGTTCCTCCCAGAACCAAGAGTTCCTCATGGGTTCCACTCTCGATGATGCGCCCCTTGTCCAAAACATAGATACAGTTGGCGTCTTGGATGGTAGAAAGGCGATGAGCAATGGCAATGGTTGTCCGTCCCTGTCTCATCTTAGCCAGAGAAGCTTGAACCAAACTTTCTGTTTCAGAGTCAATATTGGCTGTCGCTTCATCCAAAATCAGGATTTTAGGCTGACTGGCGACTGTTCTGGCAAAGGCAAGAAGCTGACGCTGACCTGTTGAAAAACTGGAGCCACGCTCAGAAACAGGGGAATCATAACCCTGAGGAAGTTCTTGGATAAAGGAATCTGCATTCACGAAGGCTGCTGCAGCCTGGACCTGGTCATCACTGATCTCTTGGTACATGGCGATATTGGACTTAATGGTCCCATGATAGAGGAAGGGATCCTGCAAGACCAGACCGATGTTCTTTCTCAGCTCTTCCTGACTGTAGTCCCTAATGTCCACACCATCCAAGAGAACTCGCCCTGACTGGAATTCATAAAAGCGCATGAGGACATTGATAATAGACGATTTCCCTGAACCTGTATGGCCTACAAAAGCAATGGTTTCACCCTTGTTAACCGAAAAGGAAATATCATCCAGAATCTGATGTTTACCGTCATATGAGAAACACACATGTTCAAACCGGATATTGCCTTCTTTGACTTTAGCCTGCCCATTTTCTTGAAGAGGTTCATAGGTCCTCTCGTCTATCAGGGCAAAGACACGACCTGCAGAAACCATAGACGTTTGAAGGGTTGAAAAGTTTTGCGTCACTTCAATCAAGGGGTCAAAGAGACGATTGATGTACTGGATAAAGGCATACATGGTTCCGACTGTTATTCCCAGATAAAGTCCACGATAGCCAAAATAGGCCATCAAGACAGCATATCCTAGGAGTTTCAGCAAACTCATAGCAGGGCGCAAAAAAAAGGCATCCAAGGCTACAGAACGGTTGGCATAGATCAAGTGTTCTTGGTTGATTTCATCAAACTCTGACTGTAGGCGCTTCTCTTGATTAAAGGCCTGGATTATTCTGATTCCCTCGATGTTTTCAGCCAGCTTGCTATTGATATCTGACAAGAGACTTCTGGTTTTCTCAATGATTTTCACTGATTTTTTCCGATAGAGATTGACCAAAAGGAAAATCAAAGGGAGAAAGAGCAAGACTAATGCTGTCAAACGAAAATCCAACACCAACATGGTATAAAGGGTTGTCAGAAAAATGAAAACTGCTGAGATAAAGCTGGATAAAATTCCTGAAAACATATCACTGATAGTCTCGGTGTCATTGGTCAAACGAGAGACGATAGAGCCTGCTGGCGTCTTGTCAAAATAAGACATGCCCAGCTTTTCCATATTGGCAAAGGCATCTCGACGAATATCTCTAACAATACTGTAGGACACCCGCGCAAAGAGAAGATTGCCGACATACTGGACCAGAGTTTGTAGGATATAAAGACCATAGTAGACCAGCAAAACGGTCACAGCGAGTTGGTTGAGATTGCTCAGATACTGGTCAATAAAATGGGAAGCCACAAGGGGAATGACACTTTTAATGACCGTCGTCGCTAGGAGAAAACTGAGTGCCAAAAAAGTCAGGAGTCCATAAGGCTTGAGATAAGACATCAAGCGCTTCAATACAGTCCATTGTTCTTGTTTATTCTGCATCTTCTTCTCCTTTCATTTCCAGCTGCTGAGACTGGTAGGTTTGAGCATACCAGCCATCCAAAGCTAGCAAGTCTTCGTGCCTGCCTCGTTCGATGATTTGGCCATTTTGCAGGACTAAAATCAAATCTGCATGGACAACTGCACTGAGGCGATGAGCCGTGATAATGGTTGTCTTGTCCTGACGCGTTTCCTTAAGATTGTCAATAATAGCATACTCTGTCTTGGCATCCACGGCTGACAAGGAATCATCTAAAATCAAAATATCAGGGTCTAAAATCATCGCCCGACTCATAGCCAGACGTTGCTTTTGACCACCAGAAAGACTGACTCCCTTTTCACCAATCAACGTATCAAATCCCTGAGGCATGGCTACAATGTCTTGGTAAACTTGGGCTAGCTTAGTCGCTTCCTCGACCGCTGAAAGGGGCAAGTTAGGATTGCCAAAGCGGATATTATCTAAAATCGAAGTCGCAAAGAGGAACTGGTCCTGAGGGACGTAGCCCATGAGACTACGAAGGTCTGTCAGACGATAGTCACGAATATTATGACCGTTTAGATAAATGGCTCCCTCATCCACATCGTATTCACGCAAGAGAAGCTTGATCAAAGATGTTTTTCCAGAGCCTGTCTGCCCGACTAAGCCCAATGTTTGCCCTTTTTCCAAACTAAAGTGGATATCCGTCAATGTCTCCTCATTTTCAAAGGCAAAGCTGTCAATGGAATATTCCAAACGTCCATTTTCAATACCATCTAAAGGAAACTCAGGGTCTTGTACAGGTGATTCCTGAGACAAAAGTTCCTCAATCCGCTGGTAGGAAACCTTCCCTCGCTGGGTAATATTAAAGAGGAAGCCGATGGCCATAAGAGGCCAAACTAGCATATCCAAGTAGCTGATAAAGGTAACTAGATTCCCAACCGTGATTTGCCCTTTCTGAACTATCAAGGAGCCGACCAAGAGCGTTAAAACATAGGATGAACCAACAAATAAGAGAACCATGGGGTCAAAGAGACTATCGTATTTCATGGTTTTGAGGTTCTTTTGGAAGGTCAATTCATTGACTGCCTGGAAAGACTTCAACTCGTCCGCCTGATAACCGAAAGACTTGGTCACTTTGATACCTGATACAGACTCCTGCACCTTGTTATTGAGTTCAGAAAAGGCAGTCTGCGATTCACCAAAAGCCTTGTGGGTCTTTCTCCCTAGACGACTGGTCGCATAAGCCATGAAAGGCAGGGGCAGAATGGCAACCAAGGTCATCTGCCATGAAATGCTAAAGAACATGGTCAGCAAAGTCATCAGCGCTGTGATAGAGGCATCCACCGCAGACATGACTCCTCCACCTGCTAAACGAGTCAAGGCATTGATATCGTTGGTTGCATGTGCCATCAGGTCCCCCGTCCGATAGGTTTGATAAAAGGCTGGAGACATTTTTGTGAAATGCTCAAACAAGCGAGACCGCATAATCTGTCCCAAACGGTAGGAAGTTCCAAGGATATACATCCGCCAAACATAGCGCAGATAATACATCCCAAAGGCCGCAAGAAGCAAGTAAAATAGGTCAAGAAGGAGGTCCTGCTGAGTTAATTGCCCTGATGTGATAGCATCAATGACCCGACCCATAACCATGGGGGGAATTAGATTGAGGACGGAAACCAAGACCAAGGCCACAATCCCGACTAGATAACGGCGTTTTTCTAACTTGAAAAACCACCAAAGTTTTTGAATAATGGACATAAAATCCCTTTCTGATTGCAAATGGAAACCTGAGGCCAAGACCCCAGGTTTTTCTTATTCATAGGTTACAACTGTGACGGCACCCTTGTCATACTCAGCGATAAAGATATTGGCCACATTGTCATGTCCTTGTTTGCTTAGATTATCAAGCAGCCACTCTTCGCTACGGCCAATCGATTCCAAAACATCGACTTGGATCACACCGTCAGTCACAACTGGATACTTAGGATTTTCATCCCCCATTTGGACCACGATGAGTTGGCCATTTTGCTCCTGCACAGCGCATTTGACCTGTTTCATCTGGAAAATCCCTTGGCTACGAAGTTTGAGAGCAACTTCTGCTGCAGACAAACCAACTGAACGACAGGCTTCTGGGGCAATCTGCCCATTTTTAATGAGGAGAGTTGGTTTCCCATCAATCAAGCGTTTGACAAAACGAACATTGTTATTAAGCCACTTGAGTGTCAAAACCAAAATAGTCCACATCATCAGAATCACTGCATACTGGAGAATGCTAATAGAACTATTGTAAATTACCCCACCGATGATACCACCAAGAACATAGTTCTGAATTTGGTCTGTCGCAGAGTTAGGTGCTAGGTTCCCCTTTCCTGTCACATTAATAACAAAAACAAGAGAGAAAAGACCCAAGGCCAGTTTGATTAAAATTTCCATATAGTTGAGTGTCATTTGTTTACCTCCACCAATTCAATAGCGTCTGTTTGATGCAATTCTAATTTCTCTAAAAGATACTTGTCTGGTTGGCTCCCGTTCATGGCGCGGTAGAAATTTGGACCTACCTTGACAAGCGCTCCATCAGTGGCAGCTGAAGTATTAACGTAAACTTCTGATTTATCCACCCCCAAGTCTTTAGAAACAACCTCTATGAAATGAAGGGAAGTTTGAAATTGATTGTTAGAGGCTTGATTGGTCTGGTATTTTGAAATTGTCACCAAAAGCATGGCTACTAAGGTCAAGGCTAAAATCATGACCAATTCCCGAAACTTAGTCCCCTTTTTATCACGATAAGCCTTAAAAGCAAAAAATCCTGTGATAGCTAGGAGCACAATCCCAAAGCCAATCATGATTCCATTTTGCTGACTGATTTGGCTAAGTACATAGTCATACGAGTAAAATTTCATTTATTTTCACTCCCTTTCATAAAATCATTCTTCATTATAAATGAAAGAGGGTGATTTTTCAAGCCATACGTTGGGGAAATAGACCTTTTTTTGGTATAATAAAATCTATAATCTGAATGAAAAAGGTAACTTTATGAAACTTATATCATGGAATATTGATTCCCTAAACGCTGCCCTAACTAGTGACTCAGCTCGCGCGAAATTGTCCCAAGAAGTACTACAAACTTTGGTCGCTGAAAATGCTGATATTATCGCTATCCAAGAAACCAAGCTTTCTGCTAAGGGTCCTACAAAGAAACACTTGGAAATTTTAGAAGAACTCTTCCCAGGCTACGAAAATACGTGGCGCTCTTCCCAAGAACCTGCCCGTAAAGGCTATGCTGGAACCATGTTCCTTTATAAGAAAGAACTTACACCTACTGTCACTTTCCCAGAAATCGGTGCCCCTTCTACCATGGACTTGGAAGGTCGTATCATCACTTTAGAATTTGATAAGTTTTTCGTGACCCAAGTTTACACTCCAAACGCTGGAGACGGCCTCAAACGCTTGGAGGAGCGTCAAGTCTGGGATGTCAAATATGCTGAGTACTTGGCTGAACTAGACAAAGAAAAACCAGTCCTTGCGACCGGTGACTACAATGTAGCCCACAATGAAATCGACCTTGCAAATCCTGCTAGCAACCGCCGTTCTCCTGGATTTACCGACGAGGAACGTGCTGGATTTACCAACCTTTTAGCAACTGGATTTACTGATACCTTCCGCCACATTCACGGCGATGTTCCAGAACGCTACACTTGGTGGGCACAACGCAGCAAGACTTCCAAAATCAACAATACAGGCTGGAGAATCGACTACTGGCTCACAAGTAATCGTATCGCTGACAAGGTGACCAAGTCAGATATGATTGACTCAGGTGCTCGACAAGACCATACACCCATTGTCTTGGAGATTGAACTCTAAGGAGAAAGCTAATGGACTATCAAGCTGTCATCCCCGAATTTGTGGTATCCAACATCGAAAAGTCGCGCTACTTCTACTGTGACTTGCTGGGCTTCTCTGTCGAATACGAACGCCCCGAGGAGAAATTTCTGTTCCTCTCCCTTGAAAACTGCCAACTCATGTTAGAAGAAGGCGACGCAGAAGGATTAGCTCAGCTGACTTATCCTTTTGGGCGTGGTGTCAATATTTCCTTTGGCATTGAGGATGTTCCTCAGCTCCACCAAAAACTGCTGGAAGCTGACTATCCCATCCATCGTCCCCTGACAAAAAGAGAATTTCGAGTGGGAGATAGTTTTATTTATCCCCATGAATTTGCAGTCTTGGATCCAGATGGCTATTTTTTAAGATTTAGCGAGTAGAAAAATAGAAACCTACAATACTGTATCGTGTTTGAACTGCACCCCAAAAGTTAGACAGAGAAAATCTAACTTTTGGGGTATTTTTATTATGAAATTAACTTATGATGATAAAGTTCAGATCTATGAACTTAGAAAACAAGGCTATAGCTTAGAGAAGCTTTCAAATAAATTTGGGATAAATAATTCTAATCTTAGGTATATGATTAAATTGATTGATCGTTACGGAATAGAGTTCGTCAAAAAAGGAAAAAATCGTTACTATTCTCCTGATTTAAAACAAGAAATGATTCATAAAGTCTTACATGAAGGCTGGACTAAAGATAGAGTTTCTCTTGAATACGGCCTCCCAAGTCGTACGATACTTCTTAATTGGCTAGCACAATACAAGAAAAATGGGTATACTATTGTTGAGAAAACAAGAGGGAGAGTACCTAAAATGGGACGTAAGCCAAAAAAGAGACCTGAAGAGAGGACAGAATTAGAACGTCTTCAAGCAGAAAATGAGTACCTGAGAGCGGAGAATGCCATCCTAAAAAAGTTGAGAGAACTCCGATTGAAGGAGAAAAAAGAGAAAGAAGAAAGACAGAAATTGTTCAAGAATTAATGACTGAGTTTTCGTTAGATATTCTTCTAAAAGCCATTAAACTAGCTCGTTCGACCTACTACTATCACTTGAAACAACTAGACAAACCAGATAAGGACCAAGAGCTTAAAGCTGAAATTCAATCCATTTTTATCGAACACAAGGGAAATTATGGTTATCGTCGGATTCATTTAGAACTAAGAAATCGTGGTTATCTGGTAAATCAGAAAAGAGTTCAACGCTTGATGAAAGTACTCAATTTACAAGCTAAAGTGCGACAGAAACGAAAATATTCTTCTCATAAAGGAGATGTTGGTAAGAAGGCAGAGAATCTCATTCAACGTCAATTTAAAGGCTCTAAAACAATGGAAAAGTGCTACACAGATGTGACAGAATTTGCCATTCCAGCAAGTACTCAAAAGCTTTACTTATCACCAGTTTTAGATGGTTTTAATAGCGAAATTATCGCCTATAATCTTTCAACTTCACCTAACTTAGAACAAGTAAAAACGATGTTGGAACAGGCCTTCACAGAGAAACACTACGAGGATACGATTCTCCATAGTGACCAAGGTTGGCAATACCAACACGACTCTTATCATCGGTTCCTAGAGAGTAAGGGAATTCAAGCATCTATGTCGCGCAAGGGTAACAGCCCAGACAACGGTATGATGGAGTCCTTCTTTGGCATTCTGAAATCGGAGATGTTTTATGGTTATGAGAAGTCATTTCAGTCGCTTAAGCAATTGGAACAAGCCATTGTAGACTATATTGATTACTACAACAACAAACGAATTAAGGTTAAACTAAAAGGACTCAGTCCTGTGCAATACAGAACTAAATCCTTTCAATAATTATTTGTCTAACTTTTTGGGGTCAGTACAGTTGTAGGTTTTTGTTCGTTCGTTTTTTTTATCTAAACACTAACAAAATCTTTGATTTCTAAAGTTATTTAGTGTAAAATAAAAACATTGGCACAAGCCTATTTAAAATTAAATATCATTTTACTTGTTTATGTCGTGAATTGGCACGACGTTTCTACAAGGTGCCGGAACACCTAACAATAAGTAAGTCAGAAGTGAGGTATGGTCGTTTTTGCCATGCCTATTTTGGGGACTTACTTAGAGATTAAGTAGGTCTTTTTTGAATATTTTTAATATTTCCCTTAATTAGTGCGGACGGGAGCAACTTCCTTCGGAATTTCATCCCTAATTTTTGAGCCAAAAGTCTCAAAAATCCCGTCATAGACAATAACAAGATTATTGTCTATGATACCACTACAACGGGAAATATTTGATAAGACTCGCTTCGCTCGTAATAGTTTTATCAAATATATAGTACTAGCAAAAGGGATCACTATAGAAACATTTAAACAACAAGTAAATTGGCTTTTAGACTTTAGGAGGTCTTATGAAATTATTAGAAGAGCGCATCCTCAAGGATGGGCATATCTTGGGTGATAACATCCTCAAGGTGGATTCCTTTTTAACCCACCAAGTTGACTATCAATTGATGCGAGAGATTGGAAAGCTCTTTGCGGAAAAATTTGCTTCTACTGGTATTACCAAAGTCGTGACCATTGAAGCGTCGGGTATTGCCCCAGCCGTTTATACAGCTGAAGCCTTAAACGTTCCCATGATTTTCGCTAAAAAAGCTAAGAACATCACTATGAATGAAGGTATCTTAACTGCCCAAGTTTACTCCTTTACCAAGCAAGTGACCAGCACCGTTTCCATCGCTGGAAAATTCCTCTCACCAGAGGACAAGGTCTTGATTATCGACGATTTCCTTGCTAATGGCCAAGCTGCCAAAGGCTTGATTCAAATTATTGAACAAGCTGGTGCCACAGTCGAAGCTATCGGTATTGTGATTGAAAAATCCTTCCAAGATGGCCGTGATTTGCTTGAAAAAGCAGGCTACCCTGTTCTATCACTCGCTCGTTTGGATCGTTTTGAAAATGGTCAAGTTATTTTTAAGGAGGCAGATCTCTAATGCAAACTCAAGAAAAACACTCGCAAGCAGCCGTTCTTGGCTTGCAGCACTTACTAGCCATGTACTCAGGATCCATCCTGGTTCCCATCATGATTGCGACAGCCCTTGGCTATTCGGCTGAGCAGTTAACCTACCTGATTTCTACAGATATCTTCATGTGTGGGGTGGCAACCTTCCTCCAACTTCAACTCAACAAATACTTTGGGATTGGACTCCCAGTCGTTCTTGGAGTTGCCTTTCAGTCGGTAGCCCCCTTGATTATGATTGGACAAAGCCATGGTAGTGGAGCTATGTTTGGTGCCCTTATTGCATCAGGGATTTACGTGGTTCTTGTGTCAGGCATCTTCTCAAAAGTGGCCAATCTCTTCCCATCTATCGTAACAGGTTCTGTAATTACCACGATTGGTTTAACCTTGATTCCTGTCGCTATTGGAAATATGGGAAATAACGTTCCAGAGCCAACTGGTCAAAGTCTCTTGCTTGCAGCTATCACTGTTCTGATTATCCTCTTGATTAACATCTTTACCAAAGGATTTATCAAGTCTATCTCTATTTTGATTGGTCTGGTTGTTGGAACTGCCATTGCTGCCAGCATGGGCTTGGTTGACTTCTCTCCTGTTGCAGCAGCACCACTTGTCCATGTCCCAACTCCACTCTACTTTGGGATGCCAACCTTTGAAATCTCATCGATTGTAATGATGTGTATCATCGCAACGGTGTCTATGGTTGAGTCGACTGGTGTTTACCTAGCCTTGTCTGATATCACGAAAGACTCAATCGACAGCACGCGCCTTCGCAACGGTTACCGCGCAGAAGGTTTGGCCGTACTTCTCGGAGGAATCTTTAACACCTTCCCTTACACAGGATTTTCACAAAACGTTGGTTTGGTTAAATTGTCAGGTATCAAGACTCGCCTGCCAATCTACTACGCAGCTGGTTTCCTGGTTCTCCTTGGACTCCTTCCTAAGTTTGGCGCCCTTGCCCAAATCATTCCAAGCCCTGTCCTCGGTGGTGCCATGCTGGTGATGTTTGGTTTTGTATCCATTCAAGGGATGCAAATTCTCGCTCGTGTTGACTTTGCTAACAATGAACATAACTTCCTTATTGCAGCTGTTTCAATCGCTGCAGGTGTCGGTCTAAATAACAGTAATCTCTTTGTCAGCATGCCGACAGCCTTCCAAATGTTCTTCTCAAACGGAATCGTCGTAGCCAGCCTACTTGCCATTGTCCTCAATGCCGTATTAAATCATAAAAAGAAATAAGAAAAAGAGGTGTGAGCCTCTTTTTTGTTTCTCTATATCCTTACCTGTCTGTCTTCTGACCTCTGTCCTGTGACAAACATGGTAAAGGTTGCCTTACAGACATTTCTGCCTTCTTGATTGGTAATATCGACATCCACTACGCAGGTTGTGCGACCTTGATGGACACATTCTCCTTTAATAGTCAGCACATCATCAAGTTTTCCTGCTTTGAGGTAGTTGATAGAGGATTGGAGCGTCACTCCGTCTAATCCTAGAGATATGACCACCAAACCGCTGATCTGGTCACAAAGGGTAAAGAGATAGCCACCGTGGGCATTGCCATAGTAGTTGAGCGACGAGTCCACTACTTTGGTCGTCACCACAACGTGACCATCTCTCATTTGTTCAATTTCGTAATTTTCAAAAGCAGATATAGCGTCAAAATGAAAATCTTTCATCGTTTCCTCCTGATATTTCAAACGACACTATGATACTACTTTTTATAGGACTGTGCAAGGAGAAAGCTCCTAGTCTGGCAAAATTCCGACCTGCTCCACAAAGCGCATAAAAGCTGTCTGCCCTTGTTCCGTCTGCTTGTAGACTCCTGCATCCTCAAGTACACGCGCAAAGATAGCACCAACAGAGTCTTTGACGATTTCAAGGGCTTTTTCTTTATCTGTTATGTCTGGATGTTGGACTTTGAGTTGGTATGCCCATTTCTGATGATAATCGGCAACTGTATCAGCTTCTCCTACAAGATAGCTAGCGACTTGCTCCACCTCTTCTTTTAGACGTGGTGGCAAGATTGCCAAGCCCATGACCTCAATCAAGCCGATATTTTCCTTCTTGATATGTTGGACATCCTTGTGGGGATGATAGATGCCATCAGGATGCTCTGGCGATGTCTGATTGTCTCGCAAGACCAAGTCCAACTCAAACTGTCCATCGCGTTTACGGGCAATGGGTGTGATGGTATGATGCGGTGTCCCATCAGTCTCAGCCAAAATCTGCACTTCAGGGTCTGAATACTGACGCCATTCCTGCAAAATCTTATCAGCCAAGTTGATCAAATCTTCTTTGGAATCCGAAGTCAAACGCAACACTGACATTGGCCACTTGACAATGCCAGCCTTGACCTGCTCAAAACCTGCAAATAGAAAGGTTTTTTGCAAGGGAGCCAATTCCATAGGAAATACGTGACGGCCTCCCTGATAGTGGTCATGAGTCAGAATAGAGCCACCCACAATCGGCAAGTCGGCATTAGATCCAGCAAAATATCCTGGAAACTGCTCTACGATAGCCAGCAGGCGTTCAAAGCTCTGACGACTAATGGCCATGGGACGATGCTGGCCATCTAAGAAAATACAGTGCTCATTAAAGTAAGCATAGGGCGAATACTGGAACCCCCACTCCTGACCAGCCATTTCAAAACGGATAATACGGTGGTTGCTGCGAGCTGGGTGGTTGACCCGACCATGGTATCCCTCATTCTCTAGACAAAGCTGACACTGGGGATAATTGCTAGCTTGCACCAACTTGGCTGCGGCAATCTCTTTCGGATCCTTTTCAGGCTTAGAGAGGTTGATGGTAATTTCAAGTTCTCCGTAGTCAGACGGCACACGATAAGCGATATTTTTAGCAATAGCCTTGAGTTTGATGTAGTCATTCTTCTGGCTAAGTTGGTAAAAATCCTCTATCGCTTGCTCAGGAGATTGGGCGTAGGTTGCCCAAAAGTCACGATTGACCTGACTTGGACAAGGGGTCACCAAGTCCATCAGTTCAGCACCGAGGATTTCACGCTCAGTCTGACTATCCTCAATCGTCTCTAATCGAACGGCTTCCTCAACCAGCTGGTCCTTGAGGTCAATCAATTTATCCAGATTGGTCTCAACTTCCAAAACACCATCTCCCACTCGTGCCAAGACACGATTGGTCAGGTAGATTCGATCCATTTCCTCAAATGAACTTTCAGTAATAACATGTGTTACAAATTTATCTACTAAGGTCACTATAGAGCCTCCTTTTGACTAGTCAAGGACGCGAGTGCCACCTGCAACTTCAGCGATATAGAAGCTTGGAGCGTAGCCAACGACTTCCTCGTAGTGCTTGCCAACAGCTTCCTTAAAGACCTCAACAGTATCTTTTTGCACCAAGGCAATGGCACAACCACCAAAACCTGCCCCTGTCATACGAGCACCGAGAACACCTTCTTGTGCCCAAGCTGTGTGAACAAGGGTATCCAATTCCAAGCCAGTTACTTCATAGTCATGTTCTAGAGAAACGTGAGAAGCATTCATCAAACGACCAAAGGTTTCCAAATCACCTGCCTGAAGAGCTGCTTGCGCTTTGAGGGTACGTTGGTTTTCAAGCACAGCATGACGAGCACGTTTCAAACGATTTTCGTCTTTGATTAGGTAGCTGTACTGGTCAAAGGCCCACTCGTCCAACTCACCCAAGGTCTGAATATCCAAGGATACTTGCAATTCTTCCACTGCTTTTTCACACTCAGCACGGCGTTCATTATATTTAGAATCCGCCAATTCACGGCGTTTGTTGGTGTTCATGATAACAACGACATTGTCTTTCAAATCAAGTGGTACCAAGTCGTACTCTAAGGTATTGGTATCTAGGTAAATAGCACGTTGATCAGCTCCCATACCGATAGCAAACTGGTCCATGATACCAGAGTTGACTCCGATAAAGTTGTTTTCTGTTTGTTTTCCGATTTTAACCAAATCGAGACGCTCTAATTTTAAATCAAAGAGATGCTCTGCCACGACTCCTGTTAAGAGTTCAAGGGATGCTGAAGAAGACAAGCCAGCACCATTTGGGATATTCCCATAAACATAAAAATCAAACCCTTTGTCAATCACATGCCCAGCTTCTTGCAAGAAATGAAGAACTCCTTTTGGATAATTAGTCCAGTTGTGCTCTTTTTCAAACTTGAGATCCGCTAAAGGCACTTCGATAATGCCCTTTTCCTCAAAGTTAGCTGAGTAGAAACGCAAGACTTGATCGTCACGCTTGCGAGCTGCACCGTAAGTTCCCAAGGAAATAGCAGCAGGAAAAACGTGCCCACCGTTGTAGTCTGTGTGCTCACCAATCAAGTTGATACGACCTGGTGAAAAGAATGTTTGGTCTGCTTCTTGACCAAAAACAGCAAGAAAGTCTTTACGAAGTGCTTCAGCAGTAAGATGTTGTGTCATATGAATTCTCCTTTTACTGTCCGTTAAGTCTCCTTAACGTGTAATCGTTTTCTTCTATTGTATCCAAGGGATTTCCCAAGGTCAATCCTTTTTACTAAAATTTTACTAAACTATCAGTAAAAAGCAGAAAAATATGATATACTAATCTAATCAAGGAGGATTTATGGCTACCTTAAAAGACATTGCACAACTAGCTTCTGTCTCTATCGCGACCGTATCCCGTGTCCTAAACCGCGACCAGAGCCTATCTGTTACAGAAGAAACCAGACACCGTATTTTAACTGTTGCTGAAGAGTTGGGCTACACTAAGCACCTCAAGACAGGCGAGTCCCACAAGCCCAAGCAAAAGATTGCCATTATCCAATGGGTCAGCGAACAAGGGGAGCTGGACGACCTCTACTACTACCAGATTCGCCTAGGCATAGAAAAAAGAGCCCAAGAGTTGGACTACGATATCTTGCGCTATTTTAATGACCATCCTTTTACCCTGAGCGAGGAAGTGATTGGGATTCTCTGCATCGGAAAGTTTAGTCGAGCTCAGATTTCTGCCTTTGAAGAATACCAAAAGCCTCTTGTATTTCTAGACAGCGATACACTTTCCCTGGGACATACCTGCATTATCACAGACTTTTACACTGCCATGAAACAGGTTGTCGATTATTTTCTCAGCCAAGGGATGGACCGCATCGGGATTCTAACAGGCCTTGAAGAAACAACCGACCAAGAAGAAATCATTGAGGATAAGCGACTGGAAAATTTTAGAAACTACAGTCAAACAAAAGGAATCTATCATGATGAATTAGTCTTTCAAGGAAGCTTTACCGCCCAGTCTGGCTATGACTTGATGAAGGAGGCCATTCAGAACTTGGGAGACCAACTCCCACCAGCCTTTTTTGCAGCTAGCGATAGTTTAGCCATCGGTGCCCTCCGTGCGCTCCAAGAAGCTGGAATCAACCTGCCAGACCGCGTCAGTCTTATTTCCTTTAACGATACTAGCCTGACCAAGCAAGTCTATCCTCCCCTCTCTAGCATCACCGTCTATACCGAAGAAATGGGCCGAGCAGGTATGGATATTCTTAATAAGGAAGTACTCCACGGTCGGAAAATCCCTAGCCTAACCATGCTGGGAACCAGACTGACATTGAGAGAGAGTACTCTGCCATAACTCCACAAATTAAAAATGACAAAAAATCCTAATAGAGAGTCTCAAATCTCCATTAGGATTTTCTTTTTTAGGCCATCACAATCATAGACTTAATGGTCTTACGTTCATCCATATCTTTATAAGCTTGATCAATATCTTCTAATTTATAGCTTGAAGTAAAGACACGGCCTGGATTGATATCACCATCAAGGACGGCTTTTAGTAAAAATTGCTTATCATATGTTGTCGCAGAAGCTGCCCCACCTGCTACAGAGATATTTTGCATAAATGTCGAACCAAGAGCACGATTATTATAGTGTGGGACTCCTACAAATCCCATACGCCCTCCATTATGAAGGACACCTAGCGCCTGTTCTACAGCAGCCTCCGTACCAACACATTCAAGTGCTGCGTCCGCTCCGCCACTGAGAATTTCACGCACCTTGGCAATACCTTCTTGACCTCGCTCAGCTACAAAAGCTGTCGCACCCGACTCCAGAGCCATCTTTTGACGATCTTCATGACGACTCATGAGGATAATTTGCGACGCACCACGCATCTTCGCCGCGATGACAGCACATTGACCTACAGCACCATCACCAATGACCACAACCTTATCCCCTTTTTGAACATTAGCAACACGCGCCGCATGATAGCCTGTCGGCATAACATCTGCAAGAGTCAAGAGGGACTTTAGCATACCTTCTGTGTAGTCAGAAGGTTGTCCAGGGATTTTAACCAGCGCCCAGTTTGCATAGTGAAAACGAATATATTCCGCCTGAAAATCGCCTCCCAAGTTATTACCAATATGATTATCGCAAGAACCGTCAAAGCCAGCAAGACAGGCATCACATTCACCACATCCATGAGTAAAAGGGACAATGACAAAATCACCTGGTTTCACCGTCGTAATGGATTCCCCAGTTTCTTCGACAATCCCAATCGCTTCGTGTCCACTATTTTTGTGTCCAGCTTTCGTTTCTGGATTACGGTACCTCCATAGATCCGATCCGCAAACGCACGCACGAACTACACGAATAATCGCATCATCTGCGTCTATAATTTGCGGACGTTCAATTGTAGCAAGACCAACCTGACCTGCCTTTGTATATACTGCTGATTTCATTTAAATTTTTCCTTCCTTGTAAAGTTTAATTTTGAGATTTAAGCGATTTAAAGCCACCTGTAACTGAGACAAGCGCTCCTCTAATTTTTTCTTTTCCTCTTCTAAAATACCAAGCCTTTTCTCTCGCGTTTCATCCCCCTTTTGGTAGAGAGACATATAGTCAACTAAACTATCTACAGAGACACCTGCCGAACGAAAACACTTAATAAATTCCAGAGCTTCAATATCATGATCTTGAAAATCACGAATTCCAGTTGCAGTTCGAGTAATCGGTGGCACAAGACCAACCCGTTCATAGTACCGAATCGTATCCGCTGAAATTCCCAACAAGTCACTAGCAGATTTAATATTCATACACTAACCTCCTCTCATTCACTGAATTTAAGCTATTCTAACTCACTTATCTTATTATATAATTTTGAGTTGACTCCAAGTCAAGCATTTTGCGTCTAATCGAAAAATTTTTTATCATTATCAGTTCTCTTATTAGCATACCTTTTCATCAATCAAAGAAAGAGGTTGGGGAAAGCGTCTTTCAAATATGATACCAAAGAAACTGGAAAAAAAGTCTTTAAAAGCAAAAAGCGCATAGTATCAGACATTGAAAACCCTTGATACTATACGTTTTTTTGTATGAAGATTTACTTCATTTTCTCTTGAAATTGAGTTTTGTCTCAGCCGCTTTTTCTAGTGTTGATGCCCATGGGATTGCCCTAAGGCTGTTACCTTTCGCTTATGTTGCGCATGATTGCTTTGACTGGTGTCCACTTCGATAGTAATATTCTGCACACCTCTTTCTTCTAAGAGCTGACGTACTTGATTCTTTGTTTCCGTCATCTCCTCCCAATCCTCTAAACAGATATGGATAATAGCATTATTTTCTAGACCATCCATGGACCAAATGCTAAGTTGATTGACACTTTTGACATTGGTCAGAGCCTCCAAATCCTTCTCCAAATCACCTGTCTCTAGTCCTTCTGGCACAGCATCCAGGAAAATCTTGAGTGCGCTCCAAAATCGAGGAATAGCTTTTGTTAGAATGAAGATGGAAATGACAAGCGATAAGAGCGGATCAAGGATATACCAATCTGTAAATCGGAGGATAATCGCCATTAGAATGACAGCCAACCAACCTAGAGTATCTTCCAAAAAGTGCAGGCTCAGAATTGACTCGTTCTTTGTCTTTCCCTTACGAACTACTAGACTAGCTAGCACATTGATACTGACTGCAATGATTCCTAGCCAGAGGACGCCTTCGTCATTAACGGGCTGTGGATTCAAAAGTTTAGTTATATTTTCCAAGATCACTAGAATGGATCCTGTGATAAGAATCACAGCAGTCACTAGGGCCCCTAAAAGACTAAATCGCTTGTAACCCAAGGTGTATTGCCTATCTTCTTCTCTATTTGAGATTGTTTCTAAAAAGGCCGATATGCCGATTGCTATAGCATCTCCCAAGTCATGGATAGAATCAGCAAGAACAGCACTTGAACCGAAGATTCCTCCTGCGATAAACTCAACAATAGCATAGCTTAAATTTAAGAAAAAAGCTACCCAAACAGTATATTTTGCCTTCATCTTTCTCATTCCTTTGTTATAATAGATTTATGAATACCTTGTTCATTATCATTATCCACTAAAACTCAAAGAAAGGATAGAAGCAAAACGTCAGCTTTATTCATTTCTGAACAATTTGCCTCAAGTGTCCATATGACTACCATTGACCGCCGTATCAGCAAAACAAAAAAAGCCATCTATCAAGCTTTTCTACAACTTTTAAACGATAAGGGTTACGAAGCCACTACAGTTCAGGATATCATTGATCTCGCAGATGTGGGACGATCCACCTTTTACTGTCACTATGAGAGTAAGGAACTACTTCTGGACGCGCTTTGCCGCCACCTCTTCCATCATCTCTTTGAAAGAGAGCAACCCATTTCAACTGAGGACTACCTCGCCCACCTCTTTCTCCATTTTCAGAAAAACCAAGACCATATCACCAGTTTACTATTCTCCAAGAATGACTACTTCCTCCGTCAACTCCGGAGAGAGCTGGAGCACCACGTCTATCCCATGCTAACTGATGAGTTTAAAGAAGCACACCCAAGTCTGCCTGCTTCTTACCTCCAACACTTAGTCGTGTCCAACTTTATCGAGACATTGACCTGGTGGCTCAAAAAAGGACAAGACTTTACAGACCAAGAAGTTGTGCAGTTTTATCTAGACCTTCTCATTCCTAAAAATTGAATACAGATTAAAGCTCGGTTGCCTTATTTCTAGGCTACTGAGTTTTTTATCTTTTCAATAATCAAAAAAGCCCAGACGACATTGTCTGAGCGTTCTTCTATATTGTCGTTTAACCAAGTTGAGTTTAGCTTTTCAAGCTATTTCTTCAACAAACCTTGTTCTTGTAGAAACTCCTTGGCTACTTGTTCTGCTGACTTGCCTTCAACACCGACTTGGTAGTTGAGCTGGCTCATCTGGCTTTCAGTAATTTTACCAGCCAATTTATTGAGAACTGTTTCCAACTCTGGATGTTTCTTGAGAAGAGCTTCTTTCATCAGTGGAGCTCCTTGATAAGGTGGGAAGAGTTGCTTGTCATCTTCCAAGACCTGCAAATCATAACGCGCCAATTCCGCATCAGTCGAATAGGCGTCCGTGATTTGAATATCACCTGACTGAATAGCCTGATAGCGAAGGGCTGGTTCCATGGTAGCTACATTGAGATTGAGACCATACATTGATTGTAAGCCCTTATTTCCATCTTCACGGTCATTAAATTCGAGTGTAAATCCAGCCTTCAACTGCCCTTCCACTTTTTTCAAGTCCGAAATGGTCTTCAAGCCATATTCTTGAGCAATCTTTTTTGGAACAGCTACAGCATAGGTATTTTGATAAGACATGGGTTTGAGATAGGCTAGATGATCCTGTTTGGCAATACCATCACGCGCCACCTGATAAACCTGCTCTGGCTCATGACTCACTTTAGGTGATGGTTGCAGCAAACTTTCAGTCACCGTACCAGTAAATTCAGGATAGATGTCAATATCGCCTTTTTTCAAAGCTTCATAAAGAAAGCTTGTTTTCCCAAAATTCGGTTTAACAGTCGCAGTCATGCTGGTATTTTCTTCAATAAGGAGTTTATACATATTGGCCAAAATTTCTGGTTCCGGTCCCAATTTCCCAGCAATAACCAAGTTTTCTTTCTCTTTTTGAGCCAAAAGAGCTGGACTATAAGACAAACCAAGCAATATGGTCACCAAGGCAAAACCAGAGAAAATCGTCCGCAATTTTGCCTTTTCCATCACTTTTAGTAGGAAGTTAAAGGCAATGGCAAGCACTGCGGAAGAAAGTGCCCCAATCAAAATCAGACTGGCATTATTACGGTCAATTCCCAAAAGGATAAAGGAACCCAGTCCCCCTGCACCAATCAAGGCCGCCAAGGTTGCCGTACCGATAATCAAGACCGCTGCCGTCCGAATCCCAGACATCATAACAGGCATAGCAAGTGGAATTTCAAACTTCTTGAGACGCTCCCACCTAGTCATCCCAAAGGCAATCCCAGCCTCTTGTAGACTTGGATCAATTCCCTTGAGTCCAGTGATGGTATTTTGTAAAATCGGAAAGATCGCATAAATCACTAGAGCTGTCAAAGCCGGCAAGGTTCCAATTCCCATCAAGGGAATAAAGAGCCCTAACAAGGCCAGAGACGGGATGGTCTGGAAAATCCCTGCAATCTGTAAGACCCAATCCGCTAACTTCTCATGATATCGAAGATAAACAGCCAAGGGAATCGCTATAAAGATGGCCAGCAACAAGGTCAAAAGTGACAACTGCAAATGTTGAGATAGAGCTGTCAACCAATCACTAAAACGATCCTGAAAAGTTGCAATTAAATTAGTCATGTACACTACCTCCAAACAAGTCTGCTACAAAATCTGTTGCAGGAGCTTTTAAAATCGTCTCGGGATTCGCCACCTGACGAATCTCTCCATCCTGCAAGACAGCAATACGGTCCGCCAATTTCAGAGCTTCATCCGTATCATGGGTTACAAAAATCGTTGTCATCCCAAATTCTTTATGCAATTCTTTCGTCAGAATCTGCAACTGTTTTCTCGAAATAGCATCAAGAGCCGAAAAAGGTTCATCCATGAGGAGAATCTTAGGCTGACCAATCATAGCCCGTACAATTCCAACACGCTGTTGCTCCCCACCAGATAGTTCACTAGGTAAACGATGCCCATACTCAGCTACTGGCAAGCCAACCTTGGCCAAAAGCTCTTCTGTTTTCTGAGCAATTTTTTCCTTAGTCCAGCCCTTCATCTCAGGAATCAGGGCAATATTTTCAGCAACCGTTAGATTTGGAAAGAGAGCAATGGCCTGTAAAACATAACCAGTAGAAAGACGAAGTTCACGCTCATCATAGTCTTTGATACGCTTGCCATCCATATAAATATTTCCATCAGTCGGTTCCAAGAGGCGGTTGACCATCTTGATCATGGTCGTCTTACCTGATCCAGATGGACCAACTAAAACCATAAACTCGCCATTCTCAATCCGTAAATTAACATCTCTCAAGACATCTTTTTCTGTGTAGCGTAGCGCCACATTTTTGTATTCAATCATTCTGTATCCTCAATTTAAAACTTCCCTCTATTGGTCAAGTCTTCTACCTTAGGCATGACTTCCTTATTATCCCAATGTTCCACAATTTTCCCGTTTTCTAGACGGAAGATGTCATACTGGGCATAGGCAACTCCACCAATCTGAGTCTGACCATAGCTAACCACATAGTTTCCTTGTCCTAAGAGTTGGAAAACAAAGTCAAAAGTGGTCTTTACTTATAAACAGCTAATTTGCTCCATTTTAAACCTCATTTTCCTCCTCTTTCAGATTATCCAAAATTCTTTCTTGAAAGGCTTCAAACTGACGAATTTCTTCCTCTGAAAATCCTTTGTAAAAGATCGTATCCAATTTCTGACTGACACGATACCCCACTTCTTTCTGAGACTGCCCCAACTCTGTTAAAACCAAATACTTCTTACGCTTATCTTCTCCACATGGACTAATAGCTACAAGATTTTGTTCCTCTAGTTTTTTAATCATCGTCGTCAGTGTATTGTTAGCAAGCCCAGTCGCAAGCGCAATATCTGTTGCAGTTGCACAGCCAGTTTCACTATTCCATAAAACCGCTAAAATCTTGCCCTGCTCACTCCGATAAAGAGCTTCAGGGTCTTGGCTCAGTAACTTTTGAAAAATCCGCCCATTCAACAAACGAATATGATGGGCTAGCAAATGACTATCCTTCATAACACCTCCAATTTATTTCGATATCGAAAAGAATAAAACAATTGTAACACTCATCGTTCTAACTGTCAACTATTTCGATTTGGAAATAATTTTTCCCAGTAAAAAAATCTCCTACCCAAGGTAGAAGATTTTAATCTTATAAACTTAATCCGTCATGTCCGATACCAAAGTTCGATGCTCCAACGGAATACTGCACATAACTAGTAAGAAAATGAAACCTGACTGAATCCAGAAGAGGGCCAAGTCAAAAATTCCATGTACAGCAACCACTGTAAGGAAAGACAGATAAAGACCGATAATCGGACGTTTCCCCGACTCCTGACTCATATCCATCATCAATCGAACAGGAGCAACAGAAGACAAAACTAATAAAATAGTCCCCACAATTCCGTAACTCAGAATCGTATCGATATATAGACTGTGAGCATGTTCATGATAAGGAGCATTTATCCTAGGATAAGAGTGCATGTAGGTCAATGGCCCCTCACCCCAAAAAGGATTTTGCTTAAACAAGGCCATCCCAGCATCCCAGATAGAAATGCGCTCTTCCATAGAAGAATCCAAAGTCCCCATCCGAACTCCCAAATCACTAGAAAAGAGGAAACTCAAGCCAATCGCGAAGACCCCAATACTAAGCCAAAAGGCCTTCCAGTTTTTAATGGTCGTAAAGAGATAGATGATTGCTCCAGCGATAATAGCAGGAAAGGCAGTTCGATTTTGAGTAAAGTTCAAACCAAAGAGATTCACAAAGCCTGCAATCACACAGAATACTTTCAACCAATTCAACTTGGTCGTTGTAAACAGATAGAAGGCAATCATGATACAGAAACAACAAATAATTCCATAATAATTAGGATTAAAGAAGGTCACTTCTGCTCTATTCTGATGCCAGACCTGCATATTGGGTGAAAGAAAAGCATAGTTGAATTTCTTCACAATTTGGAAATGTTCTAAACTCGCAAAAGCAGCTGACAAGACGCTACCAAACAAGACGAGCTGCAAAATCAATCGAAAGAATTTATGTGATAAAATCGACTGATAGTGCAAAAAGAAAACAGTAAATAGAAAAATTCCTACTGAAGCCACAAGACCCATCCAATTTTGTGCAAAAACGGATATAACAGTACTATAGCCAAGAAAAAGAAGCAGCATCGGATGCTCCCCCATTTTCTGAAGAATACTTTTCATGTCTCCTGTAAAAATCAAACTAATAATATATAAACAGAATACAACTACAAAAAGATAAAAGGGTAAAAAGATACTCAGGATAATTCCCAATAAAATCAGCTCTTTACTAGACAACCCTTTCAGCTTTTCAATAAAGCCTATTGATTTCAAAATGAATCCTTTCTCTCCAAATCAGTTGATTCAGATAATAGTAAGCTACCCTATATTGTACCACTTTTTTAGCAATTTGAAAACAAAGGAAACGTTTACTAGGTAAAAAAGGGAGCAAAAATACTGATATTTCAAAACTCAAACTTAATGACTAGATTTACTATAAGGAAATCATACCGTAAAGACTAGGTATATGTTAAAATAGTAGTAATATAATAAAGTTTTGACCAACTATCCAAACTATATTTAAATCATTTACAATTGCTAAAGAAAGGAAACAATATGAAATCCTACCAAGCCGTCTACCAAATTCTAACTAAAGAAACCGACTATGTCAGCGGAGAAAAAATCGCAGAAGAACTATCACTGACCCGAACATCAATTTGGAAAGCCATCAAGCGTTTAGAACAAGAAGGCATTGAAATTGATAGTATCAAAAACAAAGGCTATAAACTGGTGAATGGGGATCTTATTCTTCCAGAACTTCTAGAACAAAATCTTCCAATTAAAATCAGTTTTAAACCCGAAACAAGATCAACACAACTCGATGCAAAAGAAGCAATTGATTTAGGAAATGAAGCAAACACCCTCTATCTAGCTTCCTATCAAACAGCTGGCCGAGGCCGTTTTCAACGTTCTTTCTACTCACCCCAAGGTGGCATTTATATGACACTCCATCTCAAACCAAATCTTCCCTATGACCAATTACCATCCTACACACTACTTGTAGCAGGAGCTATCTACAAAGCCATTAAGAACCTAACTTTAATAGATGTCGACATAAAATGGGTCAATGATATCTACCTCAAAAATCATAAAATTGGAGGAATCCTCACTGAGGCAATGACGTCAGTAGAAACTGGCTTAGTCACAGATATCATTATTGGAGTAGGAATCAACTTTACTATCAAAGACTTCCCTCAAGAATTGAAAGAAAAAGCTGCTAGTTTATTCAAAGCTCCAGCACCTATTACCAGAAATGAATTAATCATAGAAATCTGGCGTTCTTTCTTCAAAACGCCAGCAGATGAGTTATTATACCTATATAAAAAACAGTCATTCGTTCTAGGAAAAGAAGTGACTTTCACACTAGATCAAAAAGACCACAAGGGACTTGCTAAAGATATCTCTGAAAGTGGAAAACTTTTAGTTCAATGTGATAACGGAAAAGAAATCTGGCTCAATAGCGGAGAAATTTCACTCAAGAGTTGGAAGTAAAAAAATACAATTATAAAAAAACTCCAGATGAGTAATTCAATTAAGTTCAACACATCTGAAGTTTTTTATATTATTAAAATGGATCTATTATTCCAAAAAACAAAAAGGCTCTATAATATTTGTAGTGGGTAAATCCCCTATAAATATTATGGAGCCTATTTTTGTGTAGAAAAAAAGTCCCATAAGATCTATAATGAAAAGCGACGAAACAACTCATTAGAAAGAATCATATGGAACCATTACATTTTATCATAAAACTGCTCGATATCAAAGACCCTAATGTCCAAATTATGGATGTTGTTAATAGAGATACCCACAAGGAAATCATCGCTAAACTGGATTATGAGGCCCCATCTTGTCCTGATTGCGGAAGTCAAATGAAGAAATATGACTTTCAAAAACCGTCTAAGATCCCTTACCTCAAAAAGACTGGTATGCCTACTAGAATTCTTCTAAAAAAGCGCCGTTTCAAGTGCTATCAGTGCTCGAAAATAGCGGTCGCTGAGACTCCTCTAGTAAAGAAAAATCATCAAATCCCTCGTATCATCAACCAAAAAATTGCTCAGAAGCTGATTGAAAAAACTTCTATGACCGATATTGCCCATCAGCTGTCCATTTCAACTTCAACTGTCATTCGCAAGCTCAATTACTTCCGTTTTAAGCATGATTTTTCTCGCCTTCCACAGATTATGTCCTGGGATGAGTATGCCTTCACTAAGGGAAAGATGAGTTTCATTGCGCAATATTTTGACAGTCTCAATATCATCACTGTTCTTGAGGGAAGAACACAAGCTATCATCCGGAATCACTTTCTGCGCTACGATAGAGCAGTCCGATGTCAGGTGATAATCATTACTATGGATATATTTAGTCCCTACTATGCCTTAGCTAAATAGCTTTTTCCATGTGCTAAAATCGTTCTGGATCGTTTCCATATTGTCCAACACTTGAGCCGTGCTATGAGTCGTGTTCGTGTCCAAATTATGAATCAATTGGAGCAAAAGTCTCATGAATACAAGGCTATCAAGCGTTACTGGAAACTTATCCACCAAGATAGTCGGAAACTCAGCTATAAACGTTTTTATCGCCCTACTTTTCGCATGCACTTGACGAATAAAGAGATTTTAGACAAGCTTTTGAGCTATTCAGAAGACTTGAAACACCACTACCATCTCTATCAACTCTTGCTATTTCACTTTCAGAATAAAGAACCTGAAAAATTCTTCGGACTCATTGCGGACAATCTAAAGCAGGTTCATCCTCTTTTTCATACTGTCTTTAAAACCTTTCTCAAGGACAAAGAGAAAATCGTCAATGCCCTTCAACTACCCTACTCCAACGCCAAATTAGAAGCAACAAATAATCTCATTAAACTCATCAAACGCAATGCCTTTGGATTTCGGAACTTTGAAAACTTCAAAAAACGGATTTTTATCGCTCTGAATATCAAAAAAGAAAGGACGAAATTTGTCCTTTCTAGATATTAGCTTTTCTTCAACCCACTACAGTTGACAAAGAGCCCATAAAATCGACAATATATAAAGATTTTAGCTTTTCTTCAACCCACTACAGTTGACAAAGAGCGCAAAAAAACTTCAGATAAGTAATCCAATTAAGTTTTACAAATCTGAAGTTTTTATTCTACTATTCTTAAAAATACAAAAAAAGAGAGTTATAAACCCTCATTCAAACGGAGAATAAGGGATTCGAACCCTTGCGCCAGTTACCCGACCTAACGATTTAGCAAACCGTCCTCTTCAGCCTCTTGAGTAATTCTCCAATTAATGGGCACGAGTGGACTCGAACCACCGACCTCACGCTTATCAGGCGTGCGCTCTAACCACCTGAGCTACGCGCCCAAGTTAAAAACTTGGTATTTTGAACAAAGTTCAAAGCGGGTGACGAGAATCGAACTCGCGACAACAGCTTGGAAGGCTGTAGTTTTACCACTAAACTACACCCGCATACATACTATTAATAAAAATGGCGCGAGACGGAATCGAACCGCCGACACATGGAGCTTCAATCCATTGCTCTACCAACTGAGCTACCGAGCCTTATTGCGGG